>DASSJP010000762.1:0-6759 GCA_035691165.1 Rubrobacter sp. | reverse complement strand
TCCCTCGAAGAGCTCGCCCGCGCCATCGCCGCCGCCACAGGACGATAGAATGAAGGCTTCAGGCATCAGGAAGCCTGTAAGGGCGGTTCGCGAACCGCCCCAACGACCTGAAAGCCTCAGACCTGCCGACCGAAGGGAGGCACGAGATGAACCCGGTCATAGATAGGGTCGCTGGCTGGCGCGAGGAGGGCAAGAAGGCCGCCCTCGCCACGGTGGTGAAGGTCGAGCGGTCAGGGCCTCTGGGTCCGGGGACCTCGATGGCCGTGTCGGAGGACGGTCAGGTCGTTGGGTCCGTGAGCGGGGGATGCGTGGAGCCAGCGGTCTACGAGGAGGCGATGGCGGCGATGGAGAGCGGTCAGCCGAAGCTCCTCTCCTATGGCATCTCGGACGACGAGGCGTTCGGGGTGGGGCTGACTTGCGGTGGGATCATCCACATCTTCGTCGAGAGCGTGGACTGGTGATGGCGGATCTACTCTCCCGCTGGCACGCCGCCCTCGCGGAGCAGTCGCCCGTGGCTATCGCGACGGTGATACAGGGACCGGAAGATGCACTTGGCGGCAAGATCCTTGTCTCTCCAGAAGACCACACAGGTACGGCGGGCAACGACGACCTCGACAGGGCCATCGTCGAGGGCGGGCGGGCGATGCTCGAAGGCGGCCAGACGGGGACCGTACACTACGGACCACGCGGCCAGCGCAGGATGGAGGACGTGACCGTGTTCATCCAGTCCTTCGCTCCGCCGCCAAGTATGTACGTCTTCGGAGCCATAGACTTCGCTTCGGCCGTCGCCAGGGTGGGCAAGTTCATGGGTTACCGCGTGATCGTCTGCGACGCCCGCGCCGTCTTCGCCACCCGCGAACGCTTCCCTTCGGCGGACGAGATCATCGTCGCCTGGCCCGACGAGTTCCTGAAGACCGCCGAGGTCGACAGCCGCAGCGTTATCACCGTCCTGACCCACGACCCGAAGTTCGACGTGCCCGTGCTGAAGGAAGCGCTCAACACCCCGGCTGGTTACATCGGGGCGATGGGGAGCCGCAGGACGCACGACAACCGCACGGCCCGACTGAAAGAAGAAGGCGTCACGGACGAGCAGCTCGCGCGTATCAGCAGCCCCATCGGCCTTGACATCGGGGCGCGCACGCCGGAAGAGACGGCCATCGCCATCGCGGCTGAGATAGTTGCGCTCAGGACAGGGCATGCGGGCGGACGCCTCGCCGAGCGCTCGGGCCCGATCCACGCGGCCAGGGAAAACGCGCGGTGAGCTGAGATCGCGGAATCCACGTGCTGAGTTGAGACGGAGTAATATAATCCGCTAAGGGGCATGTGTTCCGGTTCTGGGCCGGAGGAAAGGGAAAACTCCAACACTGTTGGGGAGAAAGGAGGGCCGCGTGCAGGTTCCGGCGCGGTTTGAGTACGAGGTCGCTGGCACCGTGGGGGAAGCGGTCGAGCTTCTGCAGCGCTACGGGGAGGGGGCCTACCTGATCGCCGGTGGCCACAGCCTCATCCCGATGATGAAGTTGCGGCTCGCTGTGCCCGACGTCCTCATAGACATCAGCGGACTCGATGACGAGCTGCGCTACATCGAGGAAGATGGCGGGTCTTTGAGGATCGGGGCGCTCACCAGGCACCGCGAGGTGCTCGAATCTCCGCTGATCAGGGAGCGGTACGCGCTGCTGGCCGACGCGGAGAGGATGATCGCCGACCCCCTGGTAAGGAACATGGGTACGATCGGGGGCGACCTCGCAAACGCCGACCCTGCGGAGGATCTCCCTGCGGCCTTCGTGGCCCTTGACAGCGAGGTCGTGGCACACGGCCTTGACGGAGAGCGCACCGTTCACGTAGACGACCTGTACGTCGGCCCTTACGAGACATCCCTGGAACACGGCGAGGTCCTCACGGAGGTCAGGGTGCCGCGCTCTCCGGGAGGGAGCGCCTACTCCAAAGTCAAACGGAAGACTGGAGACTACGCCTCCGCCGCGATCGGCGTCGCCCTGACCTTGAGCGGCGGGGAGATAGAGAGCATTCGTATCGGCTTGTGCGGCGTCGGGAACAGGACCCTGCGCGCGATGGGTGCGGAAGAGGCGCTCACGGGTGAGCGTCCGGGGCCGGAGGCGTACAGGAGAGCAGGAGACATCGCTGCTGAGGAGTGTGATCCCATAGACGACGCCAAAGGCACGCCGGAGTACAAGCGGGACCTGGTCAGGGTGCTCCTTGGACGGACAGTGGCCAGGGCCGTCGAGCGCGCGGAGGTACAGAGTTGAGGATAACGGTCAACGTAAACGGCGTGATGCTCGAGGCCGAGGTCGAGCCGCGACTCTTGCTGGTCCACTTCATCAGGGAGACCCTGGGGCTAACGGGTACCCACTGGGGGTGCGACACGTCCAACTGCGGGGCATGCACGGTGCTCCTCGACGGGGAGCCGGTCAAGAGCTGTACGGTGCTCGCTGTCAGGGCCAACTCTCACGAGGTGACGACCATCGAGGGGCTCTGGAGCGGGACAGAGCTCACCCCTGTTCAGGAAGGCTTTCACGTCGAGCACGGGCTGCAGTGCGGCTTCTGTACGCCTGGCATGATCATAACTGCCACGGAGTTCCTTGAGCGCAACCCCGACCCGACGGAGCCGGAGATCCGTGAAGCCATCTCGGGCAACCTCTGCCGCTGCACGGGCTACGAGAACATCGTGAAGGCGGTCCAGTGGGCCGCGAGAAACGGCAGTACACAGGAGGTCGGTGCTTAATGGCCACGGCACAGGGACATACCCTTGGCGACCGGATGCCCCGCAAGGAGGACGGGCGCTTCATCAGGGGCAAGGGTCACTACGTCGACGACGTCAGGCTGCCTGGGATGCTGCACTCGGCCATCCTGCGCAGCCCCTTCGCCCACGCGAGGATAAATAGCGTGGACACGAGCGCCGCGCTGGAGCTTCCCGGCGTCCACGCGGTCATAACGGGCAAGGACCTCGACGAGCAGGGTCTCGCCTGGATGCCCACCCTCGCGGGGGACACCCAGGCCGTGCTCGCCACGGACAAGGTGCGCTTCCAGGGGCAGGAGGTCGCCTTCGTGGTGGCCGACGACATCTACATCGCGCAGGATGCGCTCGAGCTTATCGATGTGGACTACGATCCCCTTGACCCCGTCGTGGATTCCAGGAAGGCACTCGATGAGGGTGCTCCCATAATCCGCGACGACAAGGAGGGCAAGGAAGACAACGCGATCTTCTTCTGGGACGCGGGGGACAAGGAGGCGACCGAGGGAGCTTTCCAGGAGGCCGAAGTAACGGTGCGCCAGGAGATGTACTATCCGCGCATCCATCCGGCTCCGATGGAGACCTGCGGGGCCGTCGCCGACTACGACATCTCGACCGGCGAGATAACCGTCCACATGACCTCGCAGGCTCCTCACGCACACAGGACGCTATTTGCGATCGTCTCGGGGTTGCCTGAACACCAGATCCGGATAATCTCTCCCGATATCGGCGGCGGCTTCGGGAACAAGGTCCCCATCTACCCAGGCTACGTGTGCGCGGCGGTCGCCTCCCTCGTACTCGGTAGGCCCGTCAAGTGGATGGAGACGCGCTCTGAGAACCTGATGAGCACGAGCTTCGCCCGCGACTACCACATGGTCGGCGAGCTCGCCGCAACCAGAGATGGCAGGATCCTCGGTGCCCGCTCGACGATCCTCGCGAACCATGGGGCGTTCGACGCACACGCCCAACCGGGGGAGCAGTACCCCACCGGCTTCTTCCCGATCTTCACGAGCTGCTACGACGTGCCAGCTGCCTACGCTGAGGCCACGGGCGTCTACACAAACAGGGCTCCCGGCGGCATCGCCTACCGCTGCTCTTTCAGGGTGACCGAGGCAATCTACCTCATGGAGCGCACGATGGACGTGCTCGCCGACGAACTGGGGATGGACCCCGTGGAGCTGCGGCGCAAGAACTTCGTTACCAAGGAGCAGATGCCCTACGTCTCTGTCATGGGTTGGGAGTACGACGGCGGCGACTACGAGGGCGCGCTGCAGGAGGCGCTAAGGATCGCTGGCTACGAGGAGCTTCTGGAGGAGCAGAAGCGTGCGCGCGAAGAGGGACGCATAATGGGCATCGGTATCTCGACGTTCACGGAGATCGTAGGCGCCGGACCCGGCAAGAAGTGTCACATCGCGGGCATCGAGATGTTCGACGCCGCGGAGTTAAGGATCCACCCAACGGGCAAGGCCATACTCAAGCTCGGGGTGAAGTCTCAGGGACAGGGTCACGAAACGACCTTCGCCCAGATCGTGGCCGGAGAGCTCGGCATCCCGGCAGAGAACGTCGAGGTGCGCGAGGGTGACACGGACAACACGCCATTCGGACTCGGCACCTACGGCAGCCGCTCCACGCCCGTCTGCGGCGCGGCGACCGCAGTAGTCACCCGCAAGGTGCGCGAGAAGGCCAAGAAGATAGCTGCCCATCTTCTGGAAGCCGCTGTGGATGACATCGAGTACGAGGACGGGCGCTTCTTCGTCAAGGGGTCGCCGGATCAGGCGAAGACCATGGACGAGGTCGCCTTCGCCGCATACACCAACGTCCCCGAGGGCGAAGAAGCTGGACTGGAGGGCGTGACCTACTACGACCCGCCGGAGATGACCTACCCGTTCGGCGCGTACATCTGCGTGGTCGAGATAGACAGGGGAACAGGGCAGGTTGAGGTCAAGCGGTTCATCGCCGTTGACGACTGCGGGGTCAGGATCAACCCGACCATCGTAGACGGGCAGGTGCACGGCGGGCTCGCGCAGGGCATCGGTACGGCCCTGATGGAGGTCATCGAGTTCGACGAAGAGGGCAACCACCTGAACAGCAGCTTCATGGACTACCTGATCCCAACCTCCATGGAGGTGCCCAACTACGAGCTCGGCGAGTTCGTGACCCCATCGACGCACCATCCGCTCGGAGCCCGTGGCGTGGCCGAGTCCCCGACGGTCGGCTCTCCTCCCGCCGTGGTCAACGCCGTGGTGGACGCACTCTCGCCCTACGGGGTGCGGAACGTTGACATGCCGTTGACGCCGGCCAAAGTCTGGAAGCTCCTGCGCGAGCACGGGGTGGAGGCTTAGGAACGATGCTCTCCCAGGACTCGAACTCCCTCGCCAGGCGCGCCGAGTCGCTGAGGCGAGCGGGAGAGCTTGCTGGCGGGGAACGTCCCTTCGCCCTGATCACCGTCGTCCGCACAGAGCCAGCCACCTCAGCTAGGGTAGGCGACCGTGCGATCGTCTTCGCTGACGGAACGCTGGAAGGTTGGGTCGGTGGTGGATGCATCGGACCGACAGCCCGCAGGGAGGCGCTCGCCGCGTTGGGGGAGGGCATGCCTCGCCTCGTGCGCGTCACACCAGATACCGCTGCCACCCAGCCCGGCGTGCGTATGGCCCGCATGACCTGCGCCAGCGAGGGTACAGCAGACCTGTACGTTGAGCCCTTCCTACCGCGCCCGACGCTAATCGTCGCCGGAGACTCCCCCGTAGCGGCCACGCTCGGCGCAATTGCGCCGCCCCTGGGATTCCGGCTCCTGAAGATGGAAGCGGAACTGACCGCCGGAGAAGTCCCATATCCTCAGGACTCCTGGATGGTCGTCGCCACCTTCGGCGAGTTCGACGAGGACGCCGTAGAGGCGGGGGTGAGGCTCGGACTGCCTTACGTGGGGCTTGTCGCTAGCGAGCGGCGCGCCGGGCAGGTGCTCTCCGAACTGAGAGCACGAGGTCTCGAAGAAGGACAGCTCTCGGTGGTGCGCTCACCTGCCGGATTGCCGCTTGGCACGAGCGGGCAGGAGGGCATCTCGCTCTCCATCATGGCGGAAGTCTCCTCGCTGCGCGCGAAACTACGCCCGAGCTTCGAACCGATCAGGGAATCCCTCGAACAACCCTACGAAGCCGTTGACCCTGTATGCGGGATGCTGGTAGATGTCGCGTCGGCCAGGCACGTCGTCGAGCACGGCGGCACGCGCTACTACTTCTGTGGCCCTGGATGCAAGCGGGCTTTCGAGGATGAGCCGGCGAAGTACGCGGCGCAGGTTTCAGCGCGATGAGCGTTGTCGGCGTAGTTATGGGTGCAGGGAGATCCAGCCGTTTCGGCTCACCGAAGCAGCTCCTCCCGTTCGGGGATACAACCCTCCTCGGACAGGTCGTAAAAAACGCCAACGCCTCTTCTCTGGACAGGATCATCGTCGTGCTCGGCCGCGCATCCGGCGAACTGCGCGAGACCCTCGACTTCGGACGAGCAGAGGTTGTTGAGAACACCGCCTACGGCACGGGCTGCGCCTCCTCGTTGCTGGCCGGGCTCGACGCCGCTGGGGACGACTGCGACGCTATCTTTCTTCTCCTCGGTGACCAGCCTGGCGTGATGCCCGAGTTCATAGACCGGGCGCTCTCCGAGTGGAAAAGTGAAAAGCCGTGGGCTGCGGTCTGCTCGTACATGGGCAGGCTCGGTCACCCTTTCGTCTTCTCCAGGGAAGCATTCGGAGATCTCAGAGGTCTGCACGGGGACAAAGCCGTCTGGAAGCTCATCGAAGCATACCCTGACAGGGTCATGGAGATCGAGGTCAACGCCGTGTTGCCGCCTGACGTGGATACCCCGGAGGACTACGACCGGGCTCTCGCCTACAGCCGGAATACCTCCTAGCCGTGCCGTCCGGCGTATCCGCGATAGTGCTCGCCGCCGGGGGAGGGAGCCGCTTCGGAGGAGGCAAGCTGCTCGCGAAACTCGGAGATAGGCCGCTCATAGAAGCCGTCCTC
>DASSJP010000761.1:0-5021 GCA_035691165.1 Rubrobacter sp. | reverse complement strand
CGTGCGAGGACACCTCGTGGGCGCCGGGCTCGTCGGCAGCCTCTTGCTACTCGGGATGGTGCTCGCCGGGGCGCGGGCAATGTTCATCTCTGAGCACGACCGCTCTCTCTTGCTGACGATGCTGCTCTTCGCCTCGCTGCTGGCGGTGGGGTTCAGCCTCTACGGGGCGGTTCCGCTGGCCCGCCGCGTCGAACAGTTGCGCCGAGGAACGGCGCAGCTCGCCGGTGGGAACCTCCGAGCCAAGGTCCCGGTCGAGGGCCACGACGAGCTCGCAGCCCTCGCCGCAGACTTCAACCTCATGGCGCAGGATCTGGCGGAGGCGTCGGCCCGCGAGGAAGAGGCGGAGAGGGCAAGGCGGGACCTCATCGCCGCCGTCTCTCACGATCTGCGTACGCCCCTGGCTTCGACACGCGCCCTGATCGAGGCCGTCGCCGACGGCGTGGTCGAGGACCCGGAGACGCGGGCTCGCTACCTCGCCTCGGCCCGGAGCGAGCTGGAGAAACTTGGGCGGCTGGTGGATGACCTCTTCGAGCTCTCCCGTATCGATGCCGGCGCGTTGCGGCTGAACCTGGAGGAGGCCTCGCTGCGGGACCTGATCTCCGACACACTGTCCGGCTTCAGGCATCAGGCGGAGAGGAAGGGCGTAAGCCTCGTCGGGGAGGTCTCGGACGGCGTGGATCCAGTGCTGGCTAACCCGCCCAGACTGCAGCGCGTGCTCTACAACCTGGTGAGCAACGCCCTCCGCCACACGCCGGCCGACGGCACGATCGTACTGCGGGCCGAGCCAGGAGAAGGCATGGTGCGGGTCGAGGTGTCCGATACCGGGGAGGGGATAGTACCAGAAGACCTCTCGAGGGTTTTCGAGCGCTCGTTCAGGGGCGAGAGATCGAGGACGCGTACCGGGGCAGGGGATGGGGCGGGCCTGGGTCTGGCTATCGCGCGAGGCCTGATCGAGGCCCACGGCGGGGAGATGAGCGTCGAGAGCCAATCGGGAGAAGGTGCGTGTTTCTACTTTACGCTGCGCCGCGCCTAGAGCAGTCCAGGGTGGCGGAGGCGTGAACGGGACTGATCCGTGTCCCCCTTTGCCAGCGTACTTAGTAGCAAGAGTTAATCTGGCGTTTAGCTCCTGTTCACAAATGGGCTGTAGTGTAGACGTACGAGGTCAGATAAGGCGGAGGTTCGGGCTGTGGGTAGCAAGTTGAGAGCTGGTATCGCAGGAGTCGTCGGTGTAGTGGTCGCGTTCGGGATCACGGAGCTGGTGCACGGCCTCTACGCGTCCGTCCCCTCGATTCTCGTATCGATCGCACAGCGGATCGTGGAGTTGACGCCCGGCGAGCTCGTGACGAGGGGGATAGAGTTTCTCGGCACGGCGGACATACCGACGCTCATCGCGACCGTTCTCCTCGGTACTCTGGTGTTCAGCTTCCTTCTCGGTAACCTTGCCGTCACGCGCCCGCTCGCCGCCCTCGCCGGCGTTGCCGTCATCGCAGCCATCGCCATCGCCGCCTCCCTGGCCGACCCCTTCGTCGCAACGGTACCGACGGTGATCACCATCGTCGGCGCCCTCCTCGCCGGTGCGGCCGTCACAGAACTCCTGCTACGCGCCTCCGGCCTCCGCGCCGTTGAACCCGCGGAGGCCGCACCCGCCGGGGCGGCGGATAGCGCTCTCTCGCCCGTCGTGAGGTCGAGGGAGACAGGAGGCGGTATCTCGGTAGGACGCGGCGGCTTCCTCCTGCTCGGCGGGGGCGCCGCTGTGGCCGGGCTCGCGGCTGCGGGAGCGGGACGCGTACTGGCCGCCAGGACATCAGAGGTGGCGGTCAAACCCAAGAAGTTGAACCTGCCAGAAACGCCAGCCAAAAAGAAGCCGGCCGAGAACGGCAAGGAGGAGGCGCAGCAGAACGCTCAGAAAGCCGTGACGCACGATACCCTGCCACCGCCTCCGGCGGAGGCTTCCATAGACGTGCCAGGGATGCCGAAGTTGATCACGCCGGCAAGCAGCTTCTACCTGATAGACACAGCCCTCACTTCGCCAAGAATAGACGTGACAGGCTGGACGCTCTCCGTCAAGGGGGCGGTGGATAACCCGGTCGAGTTCTCATACAAAGACCTCCTCGGCATGTCCACCCGCGAGTCGGACATTACGCTCTCGTGTGTCTCTAACACGGTCGGCGGCGGGCTTGTCTCGAACGGACGCTGGACCGGGGTGCTGCTCTCCGATGTGCTTGCGGAGGCTGGCGTGAGCCGGGACAACATCACACGCGCCTCCCGCCAGCTCGTTGGCCGCAGCGTGGACGGCTTTACGACGGGCTTTAGGACTGATATCGCGCTGGACGGCCGCGAAGCGCTGGTCGCCTTCGGATTGAACGGCAGCGAGCTGCCGATAAAGCACGGCTATCCCGTTCGCCTCGTCGTCCCGGGCCTCTACGGATACGTCTCGGCGACCAAGTGGCTCACCGAGATAGAGCTAACGGACTGGAACTTCGACGCGTACTGGATCCAACGCACCTGGTCTAAGGAAGGCCCGATTAAAACCCAGTCCCGCATCGATACCATCAACGACGGCGATAACCTCTCCGCAGGCAAGAACCCCATCGGCGGCATCGCCTGGGCCCCGCACCGCGGTATCGAGAAGGTCGAAGTCTCGACCGACGACGGCCAGACCTGGAATACCGCCCGCCTCGCGAAGCAACTCGCCGAAGATACCTGGCGGCAGTACGTCTACGACTGGAACGCAACACCAGGCGATTACTCCATCCAGGTGCGCGCGACAGACGGTAACGGCGAAACCCAGACCGCCTCTGAAGCCCCTCCACACCCCTCAGGCGCTACCGGTTACCATACTATCGGCGTGAGTGTGGGCTGAAGGACGCTGGAATTAAGCCCCAAATCCCCAAAAATAGTGCCTCACCCGAAACATCAGGGTTAGATATGTACAGGATAGAATGTACATTTCGGTAAGGAGATGCCGATCTGTAACCAAAGTGTTTCCGTTACGTTACGAAACCGTAACATAACGGCAAGCCTACCGTAACAGGCTAAGGGTAAGATTCAGATTAAACCGAGCCCCGGCCGATGGAACCGTTCCCCCCTCCAGATTCCATCGGTCGGGACGGTCTTTTATTAGGAGTATTTCTGGCACGAGGGCTGCAATCTTCGCCCTGCACTTCATATTTGTTAACGTAATAGGATGAAGGTCAACGAGCTTCACGGGTTCGACCTCTCGCCGGCCGAGGCAAGGCGATTACAGGAGGAGTTGGCGAGACGGGTTGTGGTGGGGTCTGCCATGGACCTCTCTGGCGTGCGGCACGTGGCCGGGGCTGACGTCTCCACGCAGGGGGAGCGGGCTTACGCCACGGTTGTGGTGCTCGGGTTCCCCGGGCTCTCACTCGTGGAGGTACAGGGTTTCGAGACTCCGCTCCGGTTTCCGTACGTACCGGGGCTCCTGTCGTTCAGGGAGATACCTCCTGTCGTGGGGGCTCTCCGGAAAGTCCGTACTGAGGTAGACGCCCTCATACTCGACGCCCAGGGTCTCGCGCACCCGCGCAGGCTGGGTCTGGCCTCGCACCTCGGGCTTTTGATCGACGTTCCGACGGTCGGGTGTGCCAAGAGCCGGCTCGTTGGCAGCTACGAGGAGCCTGGGATAGAGAAAGGTAGCGCCACGGACCTCGTGCATCGTGGGGAGACCGTCGGTAGGGTAGTAAGGACGAGGGAGGCAGTCTCTCCAGTCTACGTTTCGGTGGGTAATGGGATCGACCTGAGGAGCTCCGTCGAGCTGGTGCTCGCGTGCTGCACCAGATACCGGTTGCCTGAAAGTACGCGTCAGGCGCACAATGCGGCCAACAGGCTGCGGCGCGGGGAAGAACCGGGCGGCTCAATCCCGTTGTTGTAGCGCCGGTCCCAAAGGGATGTTAAGTTAACCATTGTGGCACATCCATATGTAAGCCAGCTTCGTATCAAACTGGAGAAGCTCCAGACTCGGGAAAGGGGTCAGCTTTGGCACGGATAGAGTCACGGACGATAAGCCGCCGCCACTTCTTAAGGTTAAGTGCGGCTGGTTTCACCGGCGCGGCCTTGCTAGGCGTGGCCGGTTGCGGTGGGGGCAAGACCATCTCAGGCGGTGGACAGGGTGGGGGAGGTGCTGGCGGCAACACCTTCGTCTTCGGGCGTGGCGCCGACTCGGTTACGCTGGATCCCGTAAACACCACAGACGGCGAGTCTTTGCGGGTTACACGCCAGATCTTCGACGGTCTGCTCGACTTTGCGCCCGAGAGCACAGACCTCGTTCCTTCACTCGCGACCGAGATACCCAAACCGGAGAAAGGTGGGCGCGCCTACACCTTCAAGCTCAGGCAGGGCGTCAAGTTCCACGACGGAGCCCCTTTCAATGCTGATGCGGTCAAGTTCAACTTCGACCGCTGGCGCGACAGCAAGAACCCCTATCACAAGGGCGGCGGTGGACAAAGCGAGAACTTCGCCTACTACGTGGGCCAGTTCGGGGGCTTCGACGACGACTCCGTCATCACCGGCGTCGATGTCGTGGACGAGTACACGGTGCGCATCAACCTCAAGGAGCCGCAGGGGCCTTTCCTCAAGAACATCGCCATGAGCCCGTTCGCCATGGGCTCCCCCAAGGCCATAAAGGAAAACGTAAACGATTTCTGGCAGAACCCGATCGGGAGCGGGCCCTTCAAGTTCGTGCAGTGGAACAGGGGCTCCACCGTCGAGCTCGAGGCCAACACGGACTGGTGGGGCTCCGACGTGCCAGCGAGCCAGGGCGGCGGAGGTCCTGAGGTGGACAAGGTCGTCATACGCTCCATCCCCGACAACACCTCCCGCGTGGCGGCGTTGACCGGTGGAGAGCTCTCCGCGGCGGACGGCCTCACCCCCGACGACGTTTCCCCTGTCCAGGACGCGGGGCTCAAGGTCGAATTCAGGCCGCCGCTTACCATCGGGTATCTGGCGATGAACAACGAGAAGAAGCCGTTCGACGACGTCAACGTGCGGAAGGCCATCTACCAGGC
>DASSJP010000760.1:0-2510 GCA_035691165.1 Rubrobacter sp. | reverse complement strand
TGGGTTTTGGTACGAACAGGTAACCTGGTGTTCCCGGGCGACCGGGAATCGGTCCCCGGGACCGGCGGTTTCGGGGACGAATCGTGAGCGGGTTGCTCCTCGGCGTGGACATCGGGACCTCGAGCACGAAGGGTGTCCTCGCCCGCCCCGATGGCGAGGTCGTCGCGACCGCCGAGAGGCAGCACGAGCTCTCACTACCCCGCCCTGGCTGGGCCGAGCACGACGCCGAGAAGGTGTGGTGGGATGACTTCGTCTCCGTATGCAGGGAGCTGTTGCAGAAAGCCGATGACGGTATCGCCGCCGTCTGCGCGAGCGGCATCGGGGCCTGTCTACTTCCCGCTGACGAAGGCGGCAACCCTTTACGGCCAGCCATTCTCTACGGGATAGACACGCGGGCGGAGCGCGAGGTCGAGGAGCTAAACGACCGGTACGGACGTGAGGCTCTGTTGGAACAGTGCGGCTCCGTCGTGACGACCCAGGCTGTGGGGCCCAAGCTCCTCTGGCTAAGGCGCAACGAGCCCGAGGTCTGGGAGAAGACGCGTAAGTTCTTCATGGCGAGCTCGTTCGTCGCCCACAGGCTCACAGGAGAATACGTCCTCGACCACCACTCCGCGAGCCAGTGCGATCCGCTCTACGACGTGCACGAGTACGCCTGGATCGGGGACCGAGCCGAGGAGATAGCGCCGGGACTGCCGATGCCGCGCCTGCTCTGGCCAGCAGAGGCTGTCGGTGAAGTGAATGGGGAAGGAGCCGACGCTACGGGCATCCCGGCGGGAACACCGGTCGCGGCAGGGACGATTGACGCCTGGAGCGAGGGGGCGAGCGTCGGGGTGCAGGAGCCAGGAGACCTCATGCTCATGTACGGTACGACGATGTTCATGATCGAGGTCCTCAAGGAACCTCTCCATCATCCCGGCCTCTGGGGTACGACGGGCATTCTGCCGGAGACGCACAACCTTGCTGCGGGCATGGCGACCTCGGGTGCCCTGACAGGCTGGCTGAAGAGGATCTCCGGCGACCTCCCCTACGAGGAACTGACGGCAGAGGCAGCCGCCGTCTTGCCTGGCTCGGACGCGCTCGTCGTGCTGCCATATTTCGCAGGCGAGCGGACCCCTATCTTCGACCCGAAGGCACGCGGTCTCATCTCGGGACTCACCTTGAGCCACGGGCGCGGCCATCTCTACCGCGCCATGCTCGAGGCGACGGCCTACGGCGTCAGACACATCTTCGAGTACATGCGCGAGGCGGGCGGCGGGGGAGAGAGGCTCGTCGCCGTCGGTGGAGGCACCAAGGGTGGTCTCTGGACGCAGATCGTCTCGGACGTGACGGGAAGGCCGCAAGACCTCCCGGAGCAGACCATCGGGGCTGCGTACGGGGACGCGTTGCTCGCCGCGCGCGCCGTCGGCCTCGCCGAACCGGACACAGACTGGAGCACCATCTCCGCGACCGTCGAGCCGGACGAGGAGAACCGGGGGGTCTACGACGAGCTGTATGGGATCTTCAGGGACCTCTATCCTGCTACCAGAGAGGCGTCGCACAGGCTGGCCGCCATGCAGAAAATGGATATTGCGGCCGAACCCTAGAAGACAAACAAAGCTTCTATATTGAAAGGAGGTGGGGATGTCGTCGCCTGAGGCGCAAGCGGATACGCAAGAGCCTGTCATCAGGTTGCGGAACATCTCGAAAGAGTTCCCCGGAGTGCTCGCGGTGGACGAGGTGAACCTGGACATACTACCGGGCGAAGTACACGTGGTGGCCGGGGAGAACGGGGCCGGAAAGTCTACGCTCATGAAGCTACTCTCGCAGGTCGAGCGTCCGAGTGGTGGAGAGATCGAGATCTCCGGCGAAGAGGTCGCGTTCCACGGCCCGCGGTACGCGCAATCCATCGGGGTGGCGATGGTCTACCAGGAGTTCGCGCTGGCGCCTGACCTCTCGGTGGCCGAGAACCTGTTCATGGGCCGCGAGCCCGGACGCTTCGGGTTCGTAAATCGCGGAGCGGAGAAAGGGGAAGCAGACGAGTTGCTCGGCCGCGTGGGTTTGCGTGTAAACCCGGACCAGCTCGCGGGGACCCTCACCGTCGCCGAGCAGCAGAGGCTGGAGATCGCCAAGGCGCTCGCCATCGACGCCAAGGTCGTCATCATGGACGAACCCACAGCCACGCTGGCAGAGAAAGAGATCCAGGACCTCTTCGGTGTGATCCGTGACCTCACAGCCAGCGACATAGCGATCCTGTACATCTCCCACAGGCTTGATGAGATCTTCCGCATCGCCGACCGAGTGACCGTTATGCGCGACGGGCGCGTCGTGGAAACACTGCCTACCTCCGATCTGGACGAGGACAAGCTGGTGCGCCTGATGGTCGGCCGTGAGGTCAAGAACCTGTATCCGAAGCCGGAGACGGAGATAGGCGACGTGCTCCTTCGGGCGAACGATATCGTCCGCTCGGGCGTCCTCAAGGACTGCTCGTTCGAGGTCCACTCCGGTGAGATCCTTGGTTTCGCGGGCCTCGT
>DASSJP010000759.1:0-8160 GCA_035691165.1 Rubrobacter sp. | reverse complement strand
CGCGGTTGCGGATCTCCTCGGCAGCCCCTATGCCCTTGATGCTGATAGCGTGCTCCTGGACGCCGGGTATGCCGAAGTAGGCCGGCTCGGCACCGAGGGCGATGACCAGGTGGTCGTAGGGGAACTCACGCCCGCCCGCGATAACTGACTGCTTCTCCAGATCTATGCTCTCCACCTCGGCGCGGCGGAAGCTGGCGCCGTCCCGTATCAGCGCCCGCCTCAGAGGCTGGGCGACGTTCTTGGTATCTATGTCGCTGCTTATGCACCCAGCGAGCATGGGCCAGAAGGTGAAGAAGTTCTCCCTGGAGATGACCATGACCCCGACGTCATCGCGATGACGGGACTTCTTGCAGAGCTGCTTCGCCGCCGTGTAGCCGGCGAACCCGCCGCCAAGGATCAAGATTTTGTTAGGAAAGTCCCGGAACGGCGGGCGCTCCCACGGCTCGTACCTCGGCTGCCCGCCCGAGAAGACCGTCCGGCGCAGCAACTCGGCGCCCACAGCCCCACCACCTGCTGCGAGAACCCCCTTGAGCAAACCGTTCATCGCACCTTCCCTGTTCTTTTGGACCCGTTATCTCTACATTTTCATATACCCTTCCCCCAGACGCTACACGCCGATCGTCGGAAAAGCCTCGATCCGCGATGCTAGTATGGCGTGCGTGACTAACGATACCTTTGGACCCCTCAAGAAGCGGCTGGCGACGATCAGCGACGTGTACTCAGCAGCCTCGGTCCTCGCGTGGGACAGGCAGACGTACATGCCGGAGGGCGGCGTGCGTGGCCGCGCCGAGCAACTCGCGAGCCTGGCCCGCCTCGCCCATGAGATGCTCGTCTCGCCTGAGACCGGCGAGCTTCTGGACGGTGCCGGGGAGCGGGAGCCCGGCTCCGACGAGGCTGCCTTCATGCGCCTCGCCAGGCGCGAGCACGGGCGGGCGATCAGGCTGCCTGCCCGCCTGGTAGCGGAGACCTCGCGCGCGACGGCGCTGGCCGAGCAGGCCTGGATCCACGCGCGTAACAAGTCCGACTGGTCCCTGTTCGCGCCACACATGGAGAGCGTACTGGCGCTGAAACGGGAAGAGGCACACTACCTGGACCGCGAGCACCCCTACGACGCAATGCTCGACCGCTACGATCCCGGTGCGAGCACGAAGCGATTGCAAAGGATGTTCGACGAGCTGAAGGCGGGGATCGTCCCCCTCGTACGCAACGTCTCCTCAAGGCTCGGAGAGGACCGGTCCGCTCCGCTCAGAGGAGAGTTCGACGAAGACAGCCAGGACGACTTCGGGCGCGACGTCATCTCAAGCTTCGGCTACGACTGGAGCAGAGGCCGCCAGGACAGGGCTGTCCACCCGTTCTGCATAAACTTCGGCGGTCCCGGCGACGTCAGGATCACGACCCGCCTCGACCCGGGGCTGCTCTCGGTCGCCCTCTTCGCCACCTGCCATGAGGCGGGCCACGCCCTCTACGAGCAGGGCGTTGACCCAAAGTACTCCCGCACGCCGCTCTCAGGCGGCGTATCGATGGGCGTCCACGAGTCCCAGTCGCGCCTGTGGGAGAACCTAGTCGCCCGCTCCAGGCCGTTCTGGTCCCACTTCCACCCGAGGTTGCGGGAGACCTTCCCCAGTGTCCCCGACGACCTGGAAACCATGTACAGGGCCGTCAACGCCGTCAGGCCGTCGGAGATCAGGACGGAGGCCGACGAGCTTACCTACGACCTGCACGTCCTCCTCCGCTTCGAGCTCGAAGTTGCTCTCTTCGAGCAGGACCTGAGCGTGTCAGACCTCCCCGAAGCGTGGAACGCGAAGATGGAAGAGTACCTCGGCATCGTCCCTGAGAACGACGCGCTCGGCGTCCTCCAGGACACCCACTGGGCTATCGGATACTTCGGGTACTTCCCCGCTTACACCGTGGGCAACGTACTCTCGGTCCAACTCTTCGAGGCCGCCGTCGAGAAACGGCCCGAGATCCTGCCCGAGATGGAGCGGGGCGAGTTCGGTACTCTGCTCGGGTGGTTGCGCGAGAACGTCCATCGCCACGGCAAGAAGTACGAGCCGGACGCCCTGATCGAACGCGCCACAGGTCGTCCCCCTGATACCGGCCCCTACCTGCGCTATCTGAAGACCAAGTTCGGAGAGCTCTACGGCCTTAAATAGGACTACTCCTCAAGGACCAGCGTGTCTTTGGAGCTGCCGCCTGCGGTGGAGTTGACGACGCGGGTGCCAGGCTGGGCAACGCGGGTGAGGCCGCCGGGCATGACGTAGCCGATCACAGGCAGCACGAAAGCCCGCAGGTCCACGAACACCTCATCGGGGCCGTTGTCGGCATCGCTCCTCAGAACGTGGGTCGAGAAGTCCAGCGTCTCCTGGGCGACGAACTGCGTCGGGTCCTTCCTTATGTTGCGGCGCGCGGCGTCGACCTCATCCTGCTGCGCCTCCGGCCCGACGATGAGCCCCTGCGCACCGTAGCCTTCGCGCGGTTTGATCACCAGCTCGGGCAAACGTTCGAGGACCTCGGCGCGGGCCTCCTCCTCCGTAAGCGAGTAGGTCAGCGTGTTCGACAGGATCGGAGTTTCCCCGAGGTAGTGTTCGATCATTGCTGGAACGTAAGGGAAGACGGCCTTGTCGTCAGCGACGCCCACGCCGGGGGCGTTGACGAAGCCGACGTTGCCGTCGAGGTAAGCCTTCTCCAACTCGGGGAGGTCGGTATCGATGTAATCCTCGTCGAAGCGACGGTAGATCACGTCGAGCCTACGGCCGTCGTCGCGCGCATAGACGACGCCGCCCGACACGAGACAATCCTCGAGCGTCATCATCGCGATACCGCAAGCGCCGGCGATCCTGCGGTGCTCGAAGAACGCCGGGTCGTCGCCACCACGCGTGACGACGGCGACGTTCGGGAACTCTACTCCGTCAGGGGCGGCGAGTTCGAGGGTTTCCCCCAGCCGGTCGTAGTAGGAGAAGATCTCGGCCACCCTGTACGCATCATATAGCTCAGGCATAGCCTCCATCCCCGCCCGCCGGATGGCCTCGGAGTAGGCGATGCCGCTAGGCACGCGCACGTTGTCCTCCAGCACGACGTACTCACCGGAGTCGAGATGGACCACGTCGGGCCCGTAGATGTGAACCGGCGGAGAGCCGCTTGGGAGCTCGTGAGGCCTGTAGAAGACGCTGCCGCGCACGATCTCCTCGGGAACCAGGTCCTGGCCTCCGCCGTACACGGCCCGCAGCCAGGCGTTGATGGCCTTCCCCCGCTGCAAGAGCCCATCGGACAGAGTCCGCCATTCGTCTGCGGGGATGATCCGGGGCACCCAGTCCACAGGCAGCAGACGTTCCGAATCGTTCATCCCATCATCGACGGTGAAAGTAGCCCCGAGTTCCCGTAGTCGCTCCTTGGCACGACCGATCCTTCTCCCTACCTCGTCCTCGCCCAGGCTCCGGTAGATCTCCAGGAGCGGCTCGTAGGGCACGCGGAGGGAGCCTGCCTCGTCGAAGACTTCGTTGAAGTAAGAAGGTCTCAGTCCGTTTCCTTCCAGCCTCGATCTTTGTGGGCTCGCCCGCTCCCAACATAGAGCACGTGGCGTGGATCGTAATTGGCCCGGCGGCGCAAGATCCCACGTTCAGGGATAGCTCTTGTTGGCCATTCTGGAAAATATGCTATCTGGCTACTCCCTGGCCTGCGGAGTCTCCCTGTCCAGACTCCTCTTCGCGAACACGTTTACGATATAGAGGACGAGCCCGAGGCCGAGAAGCAGGGTCGCCAGCCCGAACACCTTGATGTCGCTCACGGCCTGGTAAGCAAGGAGCGACAGCGAGACCACTATGCCGAGTATCGGGAAAACGCTCGGGGTCTGGAAATGCTCGTGCTCGACCCTATCGCTTCGCAGTGCCAGCACGGAGATGTTCACCATCACGAAAGCCAGCAGGAGGAGAACCACGGTCGTGCTTGCCAGTGTGTCGAGGGCGTCGGGGTTGGTGCCCACCGTCAACAAGAGAATCAGGGCGATGCAGGCGGTGAAGAGGATAGCCACCCACGGCGTGCGCCGGCCCTGATGGACCCTGGCGAACACCGTCGGCAACACGGACTGGTCTCCCATCCCGTAGACCACGCGGGAGGCCATGATCAGGTTGATCAGTGCACCGTTGGAGACCGCCAGGAGCGCGATGGCAGCGAACAGCTTGGTCGGTATGGGCAGCGCTCCCCTCTCTACGACCTCGAGCAAAGGCCCGTCCGACTCAGCGAGATCGGCTATCGGCACCACCATCGCTGCGGTAATCGTGACGAGCAGGTAGACAACGCCGGCGATGAGCAACCCGCCGAAGATGGCACGGGGATAGATCCGGTTTGGACGGCGAACCTCCTCGGCCACGTTGACCGAATCGTCGAAGCCGATGAGGGCGTAGAACGCCAGCACTCCGCCAGCCAGGAGAGCTGCGAACACGCTACCACCCTCTTTGAATTCGAAGGCCCTGGACGGGTCACCTGTCCCTGTGCCGAGTGCGGTGATGCCTATAAGTACGATGAGTAGCAGACCGAAGATCTCGACGCAGGTGAGGACCACGTTGATCCTCACCGACTCGGAGATGCCGTAGAAGTTGATCAGGCACACCACGATCAGAAAGATCACCGCGGCAACGAGCGTCGGTATGCCGACGAACTGGCTGAGATAGTCGCCGGAGAAGGCGAGGGTGAGGACGCAAGCAGAAGTGATGCTTGAGGCCATAACGGCGAAGGCCACCATGAAGCTGACGAAGGGGTTCCTGAAAGCATTGTTGATATACGTGGCTGAACCACCGGCCCGAGGGTATTTGGTGACGAGCTCGGCGTAGGAGGCCGCGGTGAAGATTGCGAGCACGAAGGCGAACAAGAACGCGCTCCAGATGGCGCCTCCAGTGACCGCCCCGACCTCTCCGACAAGCGCGTAGATCCCGGCTCCAACTATGTCACCGAGGACGAAGAACAACAGCAGATACGGACCGATGCCGCGCTTTAGATCCGGGTGCTCGGTAGCGTGAGATACGCTCTGATCCATGCGCCTTACCTCCCCCGCCGCCGGCCGAAACCGCACGGCTTCCCATTGCCACTCCGGCTCTCATGTTACCTTAATTGCGTGAAATCTTCATTCGACACTCCGCGGATCTCCCGTTCCAAATCGTCCGTTGGTAACGCACCACCGCTCATGTACGCTCAGATGGACCGAAGAGGAGGACTGATGGACCCGAAACTGGATCTCGTTGGTATCGTGGTAAGTGACATGGGCGCCTCGCTAGAGTTCTATCGCAGGCTCGGCCTGGAAATCCCCGATGGTGCCGAGACCGAACCCCACGCCGAGGCGACAACACCGTCGGGCCTTCGCGTCGCGTGGGATACCACCGAGATAATAGAGCAGATTGATCCCACGTGGACCGGGCCCTCGGGCGGGCACCGCATAGCCCTGGCGTTCCTGTGCCCGAGCCCTGCCGAGGTAGACGCGAAGTACGATGAACTGGCCGCACTGGGCCACGGACACAGGGAACCGTGGGACGCGTTCTGGGGACAACGGTACGCCATCGTAAAAGACCCCGACGGCAACGCTGTAGACCTCTTCGCACCCCTGTAGAAAGGCTGGTGGACCTCCTTCAGAGCAGGCTTGCCAGACGGCTTACGCCCTCCTCGATCTGCTCCGGCGTCACGGCGCAGAAAGGCAGGCGCACGAACCGGTCTCCGTCTGCCTCTCCCCCTTCGTCTGGATCGGCGAAGAACGCAGCGCCCGGCGTGAGCACCAGTCCTATGTCCTTCGCCCTGCCCACGAGGTTCTGCGTATTGGCATCTTCAGGCAACATCACGCTCACGAAGAATCCGCCCGAGGGGATAAACGCCTGGGCGCCTGGCAGCTCGCGGCGTACCGCTCCGGCCATCGCCTTCCAGCGGGGCGTATACAAATCCTTCAGCCGCCGTATATTCGGTTCGAGGAGCCCGCGGCTCAGGTACTCGGCGACGGCGGCCTGCGTGGGGAGCACGGGCGAGAGGTAGGTATCCTCGCCGAGGGCCGTAACCTCCCGAACCAGCTCCTCGGGCGAGATCATAAACCCTACCCTTATGCCCGGGCTGAGGAGCTTGCTGAACGAGCTCATCGTGATGACGCGCGAGGGGTCGATCTCCCGCAACAGCGGAAGGTCGTCGCCCTCGTAACGCAGCTTGCGGTAAGGAACATCCTCGATCAGCCAGAATCCATATTGATCCGCCAGCTCGACGACCCTCCGACGTTTGTCAATGGAGAGGGTCGCCCCTGCGGGATTCTGGAAGTCGGGCACGAGGTACAGAAACGCAGGCACCTCGCGTTCCAGCGCAGCCTCGAGGCGCGCGATGCTTATGCCGTCTTCCTCGAGAGGGATACCGACGGCACGAGCACCGCGGCGCCTGAAAGTCTTGATCGCACGGTCGTAGCTTGGCTGCTCCGTGAAGACCGCAGCACCTGGCCGGACCAGGTAGGAAGTGACGAGGTCCTGCAACTGCAAAGAACCGTTGCCGACCAGGATCTCCCCCGGCGAGACGCCGTACTCTTTGGCCAACTCCTCGCGAAGCGGCGCGTAGCCAGGCTGCTGACCGTACTGCAACACCACGCTCGCGTCCTCGCGCACCACCGCGTCCAGGCACGCCCCGAGATCTTCGGTCGGGAACGCCTCGGACGGCGGGACGCCTCGGGTAAAGACTATCTTGTCTGTCACGATCACAAGCCTCCGCTTCTAGATCCTGGAAGCGTCAATCATCGCCCGGCCCGCGGACGAGTGCAACCCTACGGCAACTTGTAGTTAAGAGACCTGCTCCATCTGAAGCTCGGCGGGAGGAGTGTAGGTGAGACACCGGGGACCTAATAGTTGCTTGAGCTCGGCGTGCAATTCGGAGGAATCCCCGATGGTCCCGATCTTCTCTTCCAGCATCCCGTCGCCGGAGACGAGGAAGACGGGGCTCTCCCCAGGGTGCCGCAGCAGCAACTGGAACGCTTCCTGCGCCACCTTGCGCGAAAGACCCACGAACGCGCCGGCGTCAAGGTACACGGGGTCCGGCCCAGGCTCCAGGTGCAACTCCTCCATCTCCAGCGCCACGATGCGAGGTATGCCTTCCTTCATCTCGACCTTCCCCTTGACCTTGAGGACGGCGTCCTCGCGCACGCACCCCGAGCACTTGGCGTAGACCCTCGGGAATACCATGACCTCGGCCAGCCCTCGCGTGTCGTCGAGCTGGAGCATGGCCATCAGGTCGCCCTTGCGCGTGGTGTTGGTACGCACGGAGGTCGCAAGCCCCCCGACCCACACTACCGCGCCGTCCCGATAACCTTCGAGCTCCGAGACGGTGGTGTCGATATGCTTCCTTAGCTTGTGCAATACAGGGCGCAGGGGATGGTCCGAGACGTAGAGTCCCATGGTCTCCTTCTCCCATTCCAGGCTCTGGCGGTGGTCTTCCTCGACGTCGGGGAACTCGGGTTTGGGCGGCGTGAGCTCGGACGCATCGAACATCGAGAACTGGTCATCGCATGCGCCTCTTAGTCCCTTTGTAGACCGCTCGACCGCCTTGGCGTGGACAGCCACCATCGCGGCCCGAGATGGTCCGACGTTGTCGAATGCACCGCACTTTATGAGCGACTCGAGCGTGCGCTTGTTATATGTCTTCGAGTCTACGCGCTCGCAGAAGTCGAAGATGTCCTCGAACGGGCCGCCCTCCTCGCGGGCGGCGATGATCGCATCTACGCACGAGTCTCCTACGTTCTTGACCGCCGAGAGCCCGAAACGGATGGTCTCCCCCACCGCCGTGAAGCGGCGCCCACTCTCGTTTACGTCGGGGGGAAGGACTTCTATCTTCATGGCTCTTGCCTCGGCGACGTACTGCGGCACCCTGTCCTTGGTGTTCATTACGCTGCTCATAAGGGCGGCCATGTACGCCTCGGGATAGTGCGCTTTGAGGTAGGCTGTCTGGAAAGCGAGGAACGAGTAGCATGCCGAGTGGCTCTTGTTGAAGGAGTAGCCACCAGCTTTCTCCATCCAGTTCCACAGTTCCTCGGCGCCACCGGTAGAGACGCCGCTGGTCGCGCAACCGGCCATGAACTTGTCCTTGAGCGTGGCGAGCATCGCGGCGTTCTTCTTGCCGATAGCTTTGCGCAGCGTGTCTGCCTCGCCAGGGGTGAAA
>DASSJP010000758.1:0-8340 GCA_035691165.1 Rubrobacter sp. | reverse complement strand
AGTCCCTGCCACTCTGAACACAACTTGCTTGACCCAATGAGACCACTTGCCGGCGAACAAACCCGGCGGCATCTCCTCCACCTGTACAGGGCGCCCACTCGCTTGCCATATCGCGGTGTCGGGTATCGGCTGGCTGGTCGTCTCTCCAACAGTTCGTTCCTTGCGCAGCTTCGAGATCAACGCTGCTCGTACTGACTCAACGCCTAGTCCGGGCACCTGTTCCAGTGTCGCAGCATCAGGGGTCCGTCCTGTAGGCGGAGACTCTGGAACGTCTTCCTTGGTGGAGATCGGTTGAGGAGGCGTATCAGGCGTTGGATCAGACGCTGGCTGCGTACCTGTTTCAGACGTTGGCGCTGGCTGTGGGGCAGGTTCAGGAGCTGGAGTGGGAGCAGGCTCAGGAGCTGGCTGCGGGGCTGGTGCTGGATCGGGTGCTGGATCGGGTGCTGGAGTGGGAGCAGGTTCAGGAGCTGGAGTGGGAGCAGGCTCAGGAGCTGGCTGCGGGGCCGGTGCTGGATCGGGTGCTGGTTCTGGTGCTGGCTCGATCACCGCATCGCTCGAAGAAGGGTCAGGCTCTACCGTGCTGTCGGGATTAGTTTCAGTCGAATCGGAGGGTTCTGGACTCGACTCAGGGGCAGGCGGCGCTGAACTCGTCAAGGTTTCTTGACCTGGATCCGGCGCAGATTGGGACGCTGGCTGACTTGTCTCGGCCAGCTCTTGCGCTTCCGCCTTTCCACTCGCGAGCAGACCCGCAAGCATGAGTACGCCAGTCGAAACGATCATCGCGCAGACAAACGCTGCCATTAACTGACGTACCGATCGGTGGATTCTTCCACTAGCTGGAGTGCTTGCTGACCAAACACATACCGTGGTGTGCTCGATCACTACTTCTCCGCGCAGTCTAGTAAGTGCGCGATAGTGGGACACGTCAGTTTTCCAGGGCCGGTGGCGCCCACACGGGTTGATCGCCGAACGAGCTGGCGCTAAACAGTCGTACCGAGCTGCTGAAGGCCGTCGGTGGGCCATGACGGTCGCAGAAGCCATCGCTGTCCGCATCCTCGTTGGTCCAGCATTTGTCGTGTATTGGGTAGATAGATAGCTCTCCAGAGTTCCAATACTCGCTGCGGTCGGCCTCGTCGTGGGGTCCGATCGTCGGGCGCCGCGGCGTACCGCTTTCATTGCAGTATCGCAATGTCGGCATGATCGACGATGAGCACAAATGGTTGTGATCCAGTCCCACAACTGCGTGCCCGAGCTCGTGGCGCAGGGTGGCGCCCCTCTGAGTCACTGAGAGGTCATTGAAGCGGGTTGAGATGTCTAGGTTGTCAGGGTGGACAGTGAAGACAACACGGGCGTAATATCCTGCTGAGTCTCCACCCTGCGCGTCCGCCATCAGCTCACAGAAAGCGCTCGCGTTGCCGGTGACGTCGACTACACTGGGAAGGGACTTGTCAGCAGCGTAGGAATTCCAGTCTGAAATAGCATCTTCGAAAAGGAGTGGCCTGAGCCCTTCAGGATTGCAGAAATTGACAACACCGTCCTCAGTAAGGTCGCTCTCAAACATCAGGGGATGGGCGAACGCGGCACCGCTATAAAGCGCCAATGCCAAAGCCATCGACGCGAATAAGGCAATGACCTGCTTTCCCATCGTCTCGTACCTTTCAGTCGTTGCGCAACGATAGAGAAATGTGTCTCTTGCCCTTGAGCGTAGCATCCTCGGTGCAACGACGCATCCCCCAAATGACGTATTTCCTATATCGGATGGCATACGCTCCTGTGACCATCATCGGAAAGCACTCACTAGTAATTGCCCACGCTCACGTGAGGCTGTTATGAAGGCGCAAGAGCTCGTGTAACCGTAGCTCGATCTTCGGCTCAGGGTGGCAGAGAGCCGGAGATCTAACCAGCGTTGCATTTGATTTCACATGATGGTGTTATGCTACCCGACCTCAGCTAGACTATCGTCAGATGAATTGCTGAGTCCCTTCGACAAGCCGGGCGCTGAAACTCATGGCGAGTGCGTTTGTGGCTGGGAAAGCGTATAAAGGCGGACTCCCCGGGGTATAGGGGACTGTGGTCTACGCGGAGGCGCAGGGATAATGCCGCGAAAGTACATCGTAGCTTTGATCTTGTTCTGCATCGCTCTGAACGCGGCTGGCTTCTTGTGGAAGCTCTTCGAGCCAGTCCTGTTCTACGATGAGGTGGCCCACTTCATCACGCCGTTCACGCTCGTGATGATACTGGCGGAGATCATCTACCGCGGTGGGGGAGACGACGAGTTCTTCAACACGCCGGTGCGCTCCGTCATCACGGGGGCGGCGATCGGGCTTCTAGGCGCAGCCGCCTGGGAGGGCGTCGAGGTGATTATGTCCCTGATGGGTATGAGCGTATCCAACGCCCTACCCGATACGATCTTCGACGTTGCCCTCGGCATCCTCGGCGGCGCGGCGGGCGCATGGACCGCCGACCGCTACCTCGACCGAATCTTCGGACGCTCGCGCACGAACCCCCACCAACCCCGCGCCCGTTAGAAGGAAATGACCGTAGCTCTGACGCTCCGGTCTCCGATCACTCGCGCAGGTACGATGCCTAAAATGGTCTCAGCTATTCAGCAAAACATAAAGCTGATTGCTGATACCTGACGGCGCGAACCGCCCTACGCAAATCGCTTTAGTGCCTCTGCGATTCGTCCCACTCGTCCTCGACGTTGTCCTTGACGCCGCCTGTGCCGCCGGACTGCTCCTCTTTCTCGACGGCCTCCTTCGAAGCGTCCTTGCCTGGCTTGCGCCGCTCTGCGGCCTCGTCCAGCTCGTCGCGTACGTTGTCTTCCGTCCCGCCAGGACGATTCTCTGTCATGCGTCCTCCTTCTCGGTAGGCTCACGTCAGCGGTGCCCGACTCATGCTACCACGAGCCCGGAAATGCACTCTGGATCTCCGCGCACGGGCTTGTCACCGGGCCGATGCGGATACGTTACGCGGATTACGTTTTTGGGAACAATGCAGGGCAGACAAACCTAGTAGGAGGAAGAACGTGAATACCGTGGGCGTGATCGTGATCATAGTGGTTGTCGTTATCGTAGTCTTGCTACTTGCGCTGTACTTCGGTTCGCGCCGCAGGGCTGCGCAGAGGAGCGAGGAGCAGCGGGAGCGGACGAGGGAGGAGTTCGGCTCGGAGTACGAGCGGACGGCCGAGGAGAGAGGCTCCGAGGAGGAGGCCGAGAGGGAGCTGAGGGAGCGTCGCGGTCGCACGGAGCGTGAAGTCGAGCCGCTCTCCGAGGAGAGCCGCGTTCGCTACGAGGAGCGGTGGAGCGAGGTCGAGCGGGTCTTCGTGGACAATCCCGAGAGGTCTATCGAGCTGGCTGACAGGACGGTCTCGGACATCATGAACGAGCGCAACTTTATCTCCGACGTGGGCCAGTCGGACGATGAGACCGAGCGGCGCCTGGGCGCCATGCACCCCGACGTCGCCGACGACTACAGGGAGGCGCGGCGCATCCGTGCCGTAGTCGTGGCGCGTTCGGCTGGCCGCACTGACGAGGGCTCGGAAGAGGAGTCGACCGAAGACCTGCGGCAAGCCATCCGCAAGTACCGCGCGGTCTACCAGCGGCTCGTGCGAGATTAGGGAGGCTTCTGGAGGAGCGGCGTGGGGGCGCTGGCAGCAGGGTTCTGGGGGTTCGTGGGGGGCGCTGCGCTCCTCATAGGGGCGCTCGTGGGTATCTACTACGTCGGCGCCTCCAGGCGTACTATCGCGACCATCATGGCGCTCGGGGCCGGAGTTCTGATCTCCTCCGTCGCCTTCGAGCTTATGGACGAGGCCTACCAGATCGGAGGCTTCGACGCGTCGGCTCTTGGGCTCTTGCTCGGGGCCGTGGCATTCTTCTTCGCCGATAGGGAAGTGAACAGGAGGGGAGGGGCGCGCCGCAAGAACGCGGGAGACAAACAGGGTGACTCGGCGACCGCCATCGCCATAGGCGCGCTCATGGACGGCATCCCCGAGTCGGCGGCGATCGGGATCAGCCTGCTGGAGGGGGGTAAGATCAGCGCCGCCCTCGTCGCCGCCGTCTTCCTCTCCAACGTACCCGAAGGACTGTCCTCGGCCTCGGGGATGAGGCAGGCCGGACGCTCGACTCCCCACATCCTCGGGCTCTGGGGCGGGGTTGCGATCGTCTCGGCGGTGGCCGCGCTGCTCGGCTACTTCTTTCTCGCCGACGCACCGGATAACCTCGTCGCCTCCATCCAGGCCTTCGCCGCAGGAGCCATCCTGACAATGCTCGCTTCCACCATGATGCCCGAGGCCTACGAGGAGGGCGGCGAGGTCGTCGGGCTCGTCACCGCCGTGGGCTTCCTCCTATCCTTCGTCCTGAGCCACCTGGAGTAGTGCCGGGAATTGTGCGGCGGCTGCCCCTGATAGTGCAACCCCACTACACACTTCGACACATTTTTGCTGTTAACGGAAGCGTAGATCGGGACAGCGATTGATGTATAAGTTACTATCGGCGCAAGTACTCGGAAGGAGGAGAGCCGATGGCTGTGTTGCTGTGTCCGTGCACGCACGGGTGCCGACTCTGGGCTGAGTTTTGGTGGGTAGGTCGGGAGCACCAATGGGTGTTCTTCGACGACGACGAGACGAGCGAGACCTACGCCGAGGAGGTCACGCACTGTCCGGGATGCGGCAGGCTCCTCGAGCGCAAGAACCTCAAGGCAGCAGCATCCCCTTTCGTGCGCCAGCAATAGCGGAGGGCATCGGGAGCACCTCCAGGCGGGATCGGCACGACGGTGTCCGATCTTCGACAACGAGGCTGCTCCAAGATAACGGGCGGACCGGTGTCCGGCGGCCTCGCTGTCGATTCGTCAACTTGCTCTCGGGCGAAGAGTGCCGCAATCCGGGTGAGGGGCGCTATGAGGGTACGCTGCTGTGCAGGCCCCACGCGGTGCTGCTCGGGCTGGAGTATCGCGTTGGGACCCTGCGGGACTCATTGTCCGTGCTGGATCACTGGCTGGAGGACAACGCCGGGAGGGTGAAGGACGAGGTGCGCGTTCAGCGCATGAAGCACTGGCGAGGGGAGGTCATGGAACAACTCGTCTCCACCGGCCTGCAACTCGAAGCCGTCCACGAGGATCTGGAGTGAGGATTTGTAGACGGTGAAGCAGCCGGCAAGCCCTCACTAATTTGCGGCATCTTGCGCTTCACCTTCCTCCGCGAGCTTCCGCGCGTTCAGGGCCTTGTAGTCTTCCATGGCGGCCTCGACGATTCCCTCCCTGGTCGCTCCACTGGCGCTGAAGGCGGCGACGAAGGTGCCGTCCTGACGGCGCAGCATCAGAATGTCCGGGTCCGACTCGTCGAGGTAATAGGTCGAGGGAAGCTTAGGCTCTTCCACCGTATACTCTTATCCTTTCCAGAACCGCACTACCCGTGCAAGGGAACGGAGCCGGTATTGTCAGCGGCTGCCCCAGTCCCCGGGGAGTTCATCTTCGCACCAGGCCTTGCGTTCCAGCTTAGCAGGCTCGGAAAGTAGGGCACATCACGCAAATAGACTATTCTTGCGGTTGTTCGGGCGTACTTGTCGCAGAGTTCGGAGAGGCTGCCGGGCGAGCGCCGGTGGGTGGGTGTGTAAAATAAGAAGACAGGTTCGGGAACGTATATCGGGGGTGTGCTGTGGCTGAGAATCTGGTCGGGAAAATCCTCAAGGACCACATGGTCGAAGGGTCGCTCGATCCCGGCGAGGAGGTCGGGCTCAAGATAGATCAGACACTGCTCCAGGACGCGACAGGCACGATGGCCTGCCTGCAGTTCGAGCGGATGGGCGTTGACCGCGCGCAGGTGGATTTCGCCGTCCAGTACGTCGACCACAACGTCATCCAACTGGACTTCAAGAACCCCGACGACCACCGCTTCCTGCAGGCCTTCGCCGCCAGATACGGCCTCCACTACTCCCGCCCGGGGAACGGTATCTGCCACTACCTGCACGTCGAGCGCTTCGCCAGGCCCGGTGCGACCTTGATCGGGGCGGATTCTCATACGACTTCATCAGGTGCTCTCGGGTCCATAGCCATAGGGGCAGGCGGCCTCGATGTGGCCCTCGTGATGGCCGGCCAGCCCTTCCAGACACCCGCTCCCAAGGTCGTCGGCGTCGAGCTGACGGGGGCTCTCTCTGACTGGGTGACGCCGAAGGATGTGATCCTCGAGCTCTTGAGGCGGCGCGGCGTGAGGGGCGGCCTCGGACGCATCTTCGAGTTTTATGGCCCCGGCGTCGCCAACATAGACGTAACGGGACGCACCACGATCTGCAACATGATCGCCGAGCTCGGCGCCACAACGGGTATCTTCCCATCGGACGAGAGGACGAGGGAGTGGTTGCAGATGCAGCAGCGCCAGGAAGACTTCGTCGAGCTCTCCGCCGACGAGGGCGCTGAATACGACGAGCGCGAGCACATCGAGCTGGACAAACTCGAACCTCTGATCGCGAAGCCCCACTCGCCAGGCAACGTCGTCCCCGTGAGCGAGGTCGTTGGGACGAAGGCAGCGCAGGTCTGCCTTGGCAGCTCGGTGAACTCGGGCTTCGAGGATCTTGCCGTCGCCGCTGCTGTCCTCAGGGACGAGACCGTCTATCCCGGGCTCGTCATGACCGTGACGCCGGGGAGCCGTCAGATCCTCGACTCCATCGCCCAGACCGGTGTCTACTCCGACCTGGTGCGGGCCGGCGCGCGGATGCTAGAGCCCGTGTGCGGCCCGTGCGTCGGGATGGGACAGGCTCCGCCCTCCGACTCTGTCAGCGTCAGGACCTTCAACCGCAACTTCCCTGGACGGTCCGGGACGATGACGGACCAGGTGTACCTCACGAGCCCGACCACGGCGGTCGCGACTGCATTGCGGGGCGTCATCACGGACCCACGCGAGCTTGGTGAGTATCCCGAGTTGCCACAGGCTCCTGCGAACCCTGCAGTGGACGACCGCCAGATCCTCGCCCCGGCGCCGCCGGAGGAAGCGTCAGGCATCGAGATCGTACGCGGCCCCAACATCAAGCCGCCGCCCGAGGCCCCCGAATTGCCCGACTCGCTGGAGTGCACCGTCACCATCGTCGTCGAGGACGACATCTCAACCGGCGACCTCGCGCCTGACGGAGTCGAGGTCATGTCGTTCCGTTCCAACGTGCCCGAGATAGCCAAGTTCACCTTCCGCCGCTTCGACCCCGAGTACCACAAGAAGGCGCAGGAGATGGCACCCGGTTTCATCGTCGGAGGACACAACTACGGGCAGGGATCGAGCCGCGAGCACGCGGCGCTGGCTCCGCTCCACCTCGGCATCAGGGCCGTCATAGCCAAGAGCTTCGCCCGCATACATCGGCGGAACCTGATCTCCCAGGGTATCCTCCCTTTGCGTTTCAAGGATGAGTCGGATTACGACAGGTTCGAGCAGGGACAGAAGTGGGAGCTGCCTGAGATCCGGAAGCGCCTCGAGAACGGCGACGAAGAGGTGTCACTGAAGAAGGAGGACGACGAGGTAACGCTCCTCGCCGAGTACTCGCAGCGAGAGCGCGACATTCTGTTGTCAGGCGGCATCCTCAGGCAGCTTCGCGAGATGGAACAGGACAAGCAGCCCGAGGCCCCCCAGCGGGTCTCCGGAGAAGCCGAACGCTAGTCGGGACAAAGGTTACGAGCAGGTAAGTTGGATGCGGTCGAGCAGGTTCTGCTTGCCGAACGCGCGTGGCTCCTCGCCCACTTGCAACTCGATGTCCCGGCGCTCGACCGGTTGATGGATCCCGGCTATCTCCAGATCGACTCCAGAGGAGGTGTGGTAGGCAAGGAGCAGGTCCTGGCTTCTTTCCGGTCAGGTGAACGCCACTGGACAGAGGCGCATAGCGACGAGCACTTCGTTCGTGTCTACGGGAACACCGCCGTCGTTGTCGGACGCTGGCAGGCAAGAGGGACGAACGCCGGGAGATCTTTCGACTACCAGGCGCGTTACGTTTCCGTTTGGGTTCGGCACGACGCAGGATGGCGAATGGTCAGCGACCAGGCTACCCCTATAACTTAGCAGCCTGCGCTTGAAGGCGATGCATTCAAAAAACATCGCTGTTCTGAGGCGATGACCTAACCCTTTTCGGGGCCACGCAGTGCGGAGATGAGCAGTAGCCCGACGCCGACGACTATCGCGGCGTCGGCGGCGTTGAAGATATACCAGAAGCTGAAGTGGACGTAGTCGGTAACTTCTCCCGCTGTCAGACGGTCGAGGAGGTTGCCGGCGGCCCCGCCCAGGATCAGACCGCACCCGAGCATCGTCGGCCTGGTCGGCCTGCCCGAGAGCAGCATCCACAAGACGACCGCGACGGCGACGGCGCTCCC
>DASSJP010000757.1:0-3820 GCA_035691165.1 Rubrobacter sp. | reverse complement strand
AGATCACCACGACGAAGAACGTCGTCGGCGAAAGCAGGGGCAGGGTGACGTTCAGGAACCTGCGCCACGCCGTCGCGCCGTCGACCTTCGCCGCGTCGTAGAGGTGATCCGGTATCCCCTGCAAGCCTGCGAGGAAGATCACCATGTTGTACCCGAACCCCTTCCAAACGCTCATCAGGATCAGGGCGGGCATCGCCCAGGTACCGCTCGTGAGCCACGGCGGTCCTTCGATGCCGAACACGCCGAGCGCGGAGTTGATCAGGCCTATGTCGGGAAGGTAGATCCACTTCCACACCAACGAGAGCGCCACAGTCACCGTAACATAGGGCAACAGGAATATGGACCTGAAGATCACGATGCCGCGCAAAGCCTGGTTGACGAGCATGGCGGTCACGAGCCCGAGCACGACCGAGAGCGGCACGCTTACCGCCGTGAAGTAGACCGTGTTGAATAGCGCGGCCCTGAAGACATCATCAGTGGTGAACATCTCGCGGAAGTTCTCCAGGCCGGCCCAGCTCGCCCCGAGGAGCAGATCGTAGTCGTAGAACGCCAGGACGAAAGCCGCCCCGACGGGTATGGCCGTGAAGATGAGGAACCCGATGAGGTTCGGCAGCAGGAAGAGACCTGCCGCCAGCCCCTCGTGCTCACGCTTTGTCCAGGGGACTCTCTCCGACGTCCGCCCGGTTCGCGCCGTGCCCGCCACGGAACCCCCTACGACTGCTTCTCGAGGATCTCCTGGTGCTCCTTGAGCAACTTGTCGAACTGCGGCTTGACCTTGTCGATGACCGCCTCGACGCTCTGCTTGCCCAGGAACACAGGGTTGAAGTCGCGTCCGAGCATGACCGTCGTCTCCTGCCAGGTCGTGGTCGTCACGAAGGGCCTGGTCTCACCGATGTCGCCGACGAGTATCTTCTGGACGACGTCCACGTTATCTGGCGGCGGGTTCTCGAAAGTAGGTACCGCGGACTCGCGGGCGGGGTAACCGCGTCCGGCCTTGACCAGCTTTTCGAGCGAGCCTGTGCTGGTCAGGATCTTGAGCGCCTCCCACGCCGCATCGGCGTTCTCGGTGGTGTTTGAGATGCCGAAGCCAGAGCCCGCGGCCCATGTAACGCTCCCCGCAGGACCCGCTGGCATCGGTGCTACGTCCCACTCGAAGTCGGAGTTGTCCTTTATGTTGATGAACTGCCAGGGACCGTCGACGTGCATCCCGACCTTGCCGCTGAAGAACTCCTCGATCGCGAAGCTCGTGTTCGCAAGGTCGGTGACGGGCGCCGCTATCCCGTCGGTGATCATGCCGATCACGAACTCCATGGCTTTGATCGCCTCGGGGCTGTCGAGCGTGCACTCGGTCTCGGCGGCGTTCATGTAGTCCCCTCCACCAGACCAGATCCAGGGTACCATGAAGTCGAAGACGGGCTGCGTGACGAACCCGTACTCCTTGGCGCCCTGGTCGGTGAGTTGCTCCGACCTCGCCCTGAACTCGTCCCAGCTCATCGGCGTCTCCGGCGAAGGCGGCTCCACGCCGGCTTTCTTGAAGAGATCCTTGTTGTAATAGAGGATGATCGGACCTATGTCGTAACCGAGGGCGTAGATCTCACCCTCCGACGATAGCCCTTTCCTGATGGGCCCGAAGAAGTCATTGACGTCGAAACCGGAATCATCCTCGATGAAGGGCTGTAGCGATTGCAGCGCGCCACGCACCGCGAAGCCAGGCATCCTGAGGCTCTGCATGGCGACGATGTCAGCCTCGTTCTCGCTGGCGATCTGCGTGGAGAGCTTGTCCCAGTAGTCGGCGAACGTGACGGTTTCCAACTTGACGGTGATGTCGGGTTTCTTCTTGTGTACGTCTGCTGCGAGATCTTTCCAGACCTTGGTCTCCTCCGGTGTGTCAGACCACATCGACCATCGCAACTCCCCCGAGGTGCCGCCCCCACCGCCACAGGCCCCGGCACCGAGCAAACCGACCCCGGCAAGACCGGCACCGCTCATCCTCAGGAAGTCCCTGCGGTTCATCGCCCTCCCCGCGAGTACCGCGGATAACCGCTCCGTTCGTCCACCACGCGCCCGACGACCGGAAACCATCACTACTCTCCCTTCTGCCCGCTTCACGCGGCCACTCTTGCTACCCCTGCCACCCTGTAACAAACATTACCCGAGGAGGTTGTCCGAGTCAAGAAATATGTAGGACCTTTCCTGCCATAAAAGCCGGTCCTTTCGGACATCTGGCCGATCCGGGGTTCTAAACATCTGTTGTTTATTCGTGCTCCCGATCGCTCTGCGGTTGACTCGGCCCGTGGATCGCGCCAACAATGGTGTCTGAATCTTCTTGGTGAGAGGGGGATCTGGTGAAGACGGTACTTTGTTACGGGGACTCGAACACGTGGGGCTCTGACCCCGAGACGGGGGAGCGGTTCCCTGAGGACGTACGATGGCCGGGGGTGTTGGCCAGAAATCTGGGCGAGGGGTATCGTGTGATCGAGGAGGGGTTGCCAGGGAGGACGACGGTCTGGAACGATCCCATCGAGGGAGACTACAAGAACGGCAGAACTTACCTGATGGCATGCCTGGAATCGCACCGTCCCATAGACCTCATAACGCTCATGCTCGGGACCAACGACCTGAAGGCGCGTTTCGGCACCTCAGCCTCGGACATCGCGCAGGCGGCCACCAGTCTGGCCGAGATCATGCTGAGGTGCGGATGCGGACCCGATGGCGGCGCTCCCGTCGTGGTTCTAATCTGCCCTCCCGCTGTGGCGAAGCTCACCGACATGGCGCAGATGTTCGAGGGAGCCGAAGCGAAGTCTATGCGGTTCCCCGAACACTACGAGCGCTTCGCCGAGAAGATCGGGAGCGAGTTCCTGGACGCCTCCCAGGTCATCGTCTCCAGCGACGTAGACGGCATCCACCTCGACGCCGGCGAGCACCGCAAGCTCGGCGAAGCCGTCGCCGAACGTATAAGGCGGATATTCCAATGAACATGAGAGTCCTGCTGGTCGGCGGTCCGATGTACGATCCCCTGTACGCGCGCCTCGCCGGGTTCGAAGAACGCGAGGGTGTGAGTATCGAGACGGTCGTCGCCCCCACGCATCCCGACCTCAACGAGCAGATCGAAGACGAGTTTGGATCCGGGGCCGCCTCATACGATCTGATCTCGACCCACACCAAATATGCGCCCAGCCAGAAGCAGTGGCTCACCCCCCTCGACGAAGACCTGGACGATAGAGAACTGGAGCACTTCACCTCTCGAACCCTGGAGCTTGCTCGCATAGAAGGCCGACTCTACGGCGTCCCGCGCAACCTTGACGTGAAGCTGCTCATGTACCGCACTGACCTGATGGAAGATCAGCCCTCCTCCTGGGAGGACCTACTGGAGACGGCGGCGCGACTCAGGTCGGGAGACCTATACGGCTTCGCCTTCCCTGGAAAGGAGTCAGGGCTCTTCGGCCACTTCTTCGAGCTGCACGCCATGGCCGGAGGCAGAATGTTCGAGGACGAGGGTCCGCCTGCGCCGCACCTCGACGACGAGGCGGGTCTCTGGGCGCTCGGTTTACTCAAAGACCTCTACGAAAGTGCCGCGCCTCCCGAGACCCCTGACTGGCACTACGACGAGGTCGCCGCATGTTTCAGGGAGGGCAAGACGGCGATGAGCACAGACTGGCCGGGCGGCTTCTACACCTATTTGGATCCGGAACAGAGCAATATCCTGGACCGCTTCGACGTGGCGCTGTACCCTGAAGGATCAGCCGGCCGCCACATATACTCGAGCTCGCACACCTTCGCCATACCAACCACCGTCAGCGACCGTCCGGCCGCCGTCGAG
>DASSJP010000756.1:0-3629 GCA_035691165.1 Rubrobacter sp. | reverse complement strand
GAGGTTGCTCTATCCACTGCCACCATCTACGAGCCCCAGCGAGAAAGGCTTCCATCCGAGGAGCTACTGGAGAGGTCCGGTGTGGCCTGTAGCCAACTGGCTACTATGGTGGTCTTTGCTTCGGGCAGGGGAGGATAAGAGGGCACAGAGGTTGCGCAGCGATACCCTGCACGAGCTTGCACAAGGAGGTTTCGCCGAGTACTTCGAACCGTTCTCCGGCGAGCCTCTGGGCTCGACAGAGCAATCCTGGACCGCCGCCGTCGCCCTCGACCTGCTCGCCGCCAGCGACGAAGACTGACCTGCTCTTTCCGCGCGGAGGTTCAGAGACTTCCTTTTACGGTCTCTGCATCAGTATTACCTCCGTCAACGAGGCGAGCAGGGAGAGTGGGAAGGCGGCTCCGATGGTGCCCATATCCCTGGCTGTGACGGTACTATGAGCGTGCCTGGAGAGCTTCATGCCCTCGTGGAGCGTTTCGACAGGGACCGCGATTCGTTACCGTTCAGGTAGATACAACGAGGCGCAGGTACGGGTGGACTCTATCAACCCGCTGCTCGGGTGGGACGTTGCGCCGCATGACCGGATGGTCGCACTCGTGGGGCGGATGCTGAATTTGCACGAGCGGTTGGCGGGGGCGAGGATCGAGCGGGTGGTGATCGGGCACCAGATCGAGGCTACAGACAGGCAGATAGACCGGCTCGTCTATGAACTGTACGGCCTCACCGACGAGGAAATAAGAATCGTCGAAGAGGCGACAGAGCGAAAAAGTTACCGAACGCTGAACGGGCCATGGTAGACGTTAGCAAGGTGCGCGAGTACTTTCCCAACCCGGCGCATCCGCGAGGCCGGCACAAGGCCCGTGTTTTCGCTTCGGCCCTCGGACTGCGTGCCGGCGATGCTCACGTGTTGCGAGACGCCTTGCTGTCCGCCGCCCTCGTGAATGAGGCGGTCGCCAGCGGGCATGACGAATACGGGGTCCGCTATGTGCTGGACTTCGATATGTCTGGCGCTGGAGGAAGCGCGAGCGTTCGTAGCAGTTGGATCGTGCGAACCGGAGAAGACTTCCCCAGGCTGACGAGTTGTTACGTACTCTGAGGTAGAATCATGACTGTGAACACCAGCATATCCATACTTGACGTTGTGGCACTGACCGAAGATCTTCCGGACCAGGGTCTGTACCGGGGGCAGGTTGGTACCGTGGTAGAGGACCTCGCTCCCGGCGTGTTCGAGGTAGAATTCAGCGATGGCGATGGGCGAACCTACGCCACCCTGGGTCTGCGCGCCGGACAGTTGATGGTCCTCCATCACCGGCCGATCGAGGTCGCCTGAGTTCGACCGGCGCGTCATGAACAGCATGGGTACACATGCCAATGAGGACTCAAACTTTACCCGTAAGAAGGGCAGGCCGGAGTGAAGTTCGACTACTATCCGGAGACCGACTCGCTCTACATCGAGTTGAACCCTGGCAGGGAGCGTAAGCCCGGAGGGACGCAGGAAGTGGTGGGCTGGGGAGAGCACGACTTCGTGATAGACGTGGACGGTGTGCCGGTGGGCATAGATATAGGCAGCTTCGCATCACAGATCGTAGACATCACAAAGCGTGAGGCGGAAGGGCCGATCTTCGGCCCGATCCGCTCGGAACGTTCGGAAAGACAGGTAAGTTAGCCTCTAGCTGACAGCTACGTGATGCGAGCCATTGGGCGGGCGGCGACACCAGAACGTGCCCACGGACCGCCGGATCGGGCGCCACGTCTTCGAACATTACGGATTCACGAACGAGAAGATCGTTATAGTAGAGGCTGGGATGTAGCGGAGACACGAAGGAGGAGATCACCGTGCTGGGCAAAGCGGTCGAAGATGCGATGAACGAGCAGATCAAGAACGAATTCTTTTCGGCGTACCAGTACCTCTCGATGGCTGCTTACTGCGAGTCGGAGAACCTCCCCGGCTTCGCGCAGTGGATGAGGACCCAGGCGCAGGAGGAGACGGAACACGCGATGAAGTTCTACAACTTCATCCTGGACCGTAATGGACGCGTTGTTTTGCAGGGGATAGAAGGGCCCGTCGTCGATTTCGGCTCGCCTCTGGAGGTCTTCGAGCAGGCACTTGAGCACGAGCAGAAGGTTACGGCCATGATCCACGACCTGTACGCGCTGGCGGTCACGGAGAACGACTACGCGAGCCAGACGTTTCTGCAGTGGTTCGTGACTGAGCAGGTCGAGGAAGAGAAGAACGCTGGCGACGTCGTAGATACCCTGAAGATGATCGGGGACAAGAGCGAGGCGCTGTTCCTGCTCGACAGGGAACTGGGCCAACGCCGGACAGAGGAGCAGCCCGCCGGCTGACGTTCAGCGAGAATCAGGACCATATTGCTGACGGCGCTTTGCGCAGAGGCTCCAACCCGTGCGCAAGCCGCCTCAAAGCTGGTTTTCCCCTCCGGCGAGCCACTCGTCGCTACGCTCCTTGAGCCAGGCTGTGCGCAACCTGTTCGCCGCGATCCTGGCCGGCATATCATCAGGAGCGAGGTCGTCTATATTCTTGTAGATCGTCTTTCCGCCGCTCGTCAGCGCCACCAGCCCGCGTTCGGCCTGTCTCTGGTCTTCGGACGCAAGTCTTTGCAGGATCGCAGGTAGCTCACCAGGCAGCGGTTCGCCGAGCAGCCTGGCGAGCTGGCCGTTCTTGCGCAGTTGGAGCTGACGCTGCTCGGTCCTCACGAACTGCTTCCAGGCGGCTACTTCTTCCGCTTTCTTTCTCTTCCTGGTTTCCTCGCGCTTGCGCGCGAGCTCATCCTGCCTGACGGCGGCAACCCAGGCGGCGGCGAGTCTTAGCCGGCCTCGCTCCCTGGCCCGTTCTCGCTCACGCCCCCGCGCGAGATACGCTAGCCAATTCCGTGTCGCTTCCCGTGGAGCGTTATTCAACACCAGAAACATCCTTCTCTCGACTTGCCGCCCAGGCCCCGAAGTGGTAGCGCACCCCGGCTTTTGTGCTCTCAAGGCCGGGGAAGGCGGCTCCAGTTAAAAGTATTCGGCTTTCCAATTAATGCTTATTGTATCATATCGTGACATCTTCGTGAGCGGGCACGTTTCCCGCCGTGAGACGAAGCCCTCGTTCGGTGAGTCCAGGGTATTGTTATCATGATGAGCATGGTGTAGCGGTCCGTTCGTGACGTTTCGCGGGAGGGTCGAGGTGGTCAACAGGACGCAGTCTGTCGTACTCGGGTTCTTCGCGGTAGTCTGGATCAGCCTCGTGGTCATCCTCCTTGTGGAGCCGGGGATCTACGACACCGCCATGAAGCTTCCCGCCGGGGACCACCGTCTCGCTGACCTGGCTTTTCTGGGTGCGATCACTGCCTTCATCGCCCTACTAGTCGTCGGGGTACTGAGGCGTTGGCGCTGGACGTTCTGGTTGATCCTGCTGGCTTTCCTGATCGGCGGCGCCCTGCGCGTACCGGCATCGTTGCTTGGACTAGCGGGGGTGCTCCCGGCGTCAGGGCCGACCTGGTACGTGCTGTTCCAGGCTATTCTCGGCGTGGTCCAGTTCGTTATCGGGCTCGTGATGCTGGCAGGCTACCGAAGGTCCGGTACGTGGGGGACGTAGCGTGGCATTTCCGGTCCAACGAAACAGGTGCTGG
>DASSJP010000755.1:0-2776 GCA_035691165.1 Rubrobacter sp. | reverse complement strand
GTCCCGAAGTCGGCGCTGCACACCTTCGGAAACCACTACTACAACGCCCTCGGATCGAACACCAACATCCCGCTTACACCTGGCGACAGGTGGCTCCACTCGTTGCCGCTGTATCACGTCGGGGGGCTGTCCATTTTGTTCCGGTGCCTGCTCGCAGGGGCGACGATCACGCTTCCCGAGCCAGGGACGCCGCTAGGCGAGGCCATCACTGTCCTCCGCGCCACGCACGTCTCGCTCGTCGCGACCCAGCTTCTGAGGTTGCTTCGGGAGGACGTGGATCTGGGTGGGCTCAAGGCTGTATTGCTGGGAGGAGGCCCGGTCCCGGCATACCTCGTGGACGAGGCGCTGGCCCGCGGACTGCCGGTCCACACCAGCTACGGTCTCACGGAGATGGCCTCGCAGGTCACCACGACCCAGCCGGGCGCCGCGCCTGAGGAGTTGCGCACCGCAGGCCGCGTATTGCCGCACCGCGAAATCTCTGTCTCGGGGGAAGGGGAGATCCTGGTTCGTGGCGAGACACTCTTCGCGGGCTACGTCGAGGGTGAGAAGGTAGACCGTCCACTGGACCCGAGCGGCTGGTTACATACCGGAGACCTCGGCGAGCTGGACGATGAAGGCTACCTGCGGGTCACAGGACGAAGGGATAACCTCTTTATCTCAGGCGGCGAGAACGTGCAGCCCGAGGAGATAGAGGAGGCCCTGTGTCGATTGGAAGGCATCGACGAGGCTGTGGTGGTGCCTGTGCCCGACGATGAGTTCGGAGACAGGCCCGTTGCGTTCGTGCGAACGAACGGCGTAGCCCTGGAACCGGAGTATCTGGCACAGAGTTTGGAGCCGGTGTTGCCGCGGTTCAAGATCCCGATCTCCTTCCACCCGTGCCCCGATGCGGCGGTGGCGATGAAGGCTGACCGGGCCGCCCTGGGTGAGCTGGCGCGGCGGTTGCATCGTGAAGGATGAGGAGGAGTGGATCAGGCCGTGGCCACGCGCTCTCCTGTCTCGAAGGACTCGATGGCCGCGTAAGCGAGTTCGAGCGCCCGACGGCCTGCCCGGGCGTGGATTGGCGGCTCTTCTCCACGTCTGAGCGCGCCGAGCACGTCGTCCACGTGCCGGTCGAATGTCTCGTGGAACGACCGATCCCGGTCGTTGAAGTATCCGGCTTGCCAGACCCTGGCCGTCTCTTCGCCGGCGGCCTGGAACGTGTACCTGCGCACGGTATCTTCCACGAGCACGCGCCCTTCGGTGCCGTTGATCTCCAGAGTGTGAGCCCGGCCATAAGCGTAGGAAGAGTCGTACGAGCCCACCAGGGTGCCGACAGCCCCATCGACGAAGCGAAGCGCGAGGGCGTGCGTACTGTACCCGTGGCCGGTCTTCTCGGTCATCTGGGCCATAATGGATGCGATCCTGCCACATAGATGTTCGAGCATGTCGAAGCCGTGGCACTGGGTCTCGATGAGGTTGGCGTGTGGATGGGGAGTCTCGGAGGGCTCACCGCCGAAACGCCACGTGGCGAAGACCACGTCGCCGAGTAGACCTTTCTGGATCGCTTCTTGCGCCATCCGCACAGGTTCTGCATACCGATGGTTGAAGTTGAGGGCGAAGAACAGTCCACGCTTGGCCGCCTCGTTCACGAGTGAGTCCGCCTCTCCCATATCGAAGACAAGAGGTTTCTCCACCAGGAGGGGGTAGCCTTCCCTTATTACTTGCAGCGTCGGTCCGAAGTGGCCGAGGTTGGGCAGGCAGAGGCTTACGAGGTCAGGCCGCTCTCTGTCGAGCATCTCCTGGATATCGAGGTAGAAGCTCGCGCCGAACTCTTCGGCCCGCGCCCTGGTATTCTCCTGAGTTCTTCCCACGACCGCGCAGAGGTCAACATCCGGACGTTCCGCGAAGACACGGGCGTGCTGCATCCCCCACGCGCCGGCCCCGATCAAGGCAACCTTCAACCGCCCGGCCCCGTTCATTGCTCGACGAGCACCTTGCCTGTCCCACCCCGGAAGAAGAGATCGAAAGCCTCCTCTATGTCCCGCAATGCGAACCTGTGCGTGATAATCTGGGACAGATAAGGCAAGTGCTCACGGAGTATCTCAAGGTTCGAGTTCAACTCGTTGTAGCAGAAGTACTCGCTGCCGAGCACCGCCCGTTCTGGCTCGATGAGGTCTTTCGAGACGTCGAGGCTCAAACCCTCTCGGTGCCCCGCGCACACGAGCACTCCGCGCCTGGAGAGGGCATCGAGGAGAGATTGCCTTGCTCCTCCTTTGCCGCTGGTGTCGATCGCCAGGTCAACGGTGTCGAGGCCGTGCTCACGGAGTCCTTCTGCGAGGGTCTTCTCCCTGAGGTCTATGACGTTGCCGCCGAGACGCTCCGCGAGGGCGAGCCTGTACGGGGAAAGGTCGGAGATCACGACGGGAAGCTCCTGTCCCAGCAGGATCTCCGCCATCGCGAGCGTGCCGAGACCGATGGGACCTGCCCCGGCTATCCCCAGCGACTGGACATCCTCCCGCAGGCGCAGCCCACGCTTTATCGCGTGCCCCGTAGTGCCCATGACATCGAGGAGCATCGTCGCCTCCGCCAGGGGAACCGCGTCTCCGGTAGGGAAGAACGCGCTCTCGCTTACCAGCACGTAGGGGCCGTAACCGCCGTCCCTGTTGAACCCGACGTCGCCCCGCTTGTTCAGGCACTGGTTGGTGAAGCCAAGGGCGCAGCTACGGCATTCTCCGCAGAAATCCATCAGGTAGATCACCCCAGGGGTCCCGACCCCCGTGCTTGTCTCTGATCCTCT
>DASSJP010000754.1:0-2167 GCA_035691165.1 Rubrobacter sp. | reverse complement strand
CCGACCGCGACTCCGGCGGCGAGCAGCGTTGCCCACAGGTCCAGCCTCACGGGAGGGCTCAGATCCAGGCTCTGCCCGTGCCGCGACGCATCCCTAGACCGTAGCAAAGGGTTCTATCTTCTCCAATGTCTCCGGCCCAATTCCGGGTATCTCCTCGAGTTCGTCCACAGATCTGAACTGCCCATTCATCCGCCTGTACTCGACGATGCTCTCTGCGGTTGATGGCCCCACCTCTGGCAATTCGTCCAGCTCCTCGACACCAGCCGTGTTTATGTCGATCCGGAGCGGGTCCTGCGACTCGTCCTCTACCTCTTCGAGGGAGGCTGTGTAGACGACCCTGGGTGCTCCTTCGGAGAGGCGGGCCGTGTAAAGTGCGCCGCCCACAAGCAAGATCACGACCAGCATCGAGACGACTACCTGCGGCCTGTAACGTGCGAGGGCACCTGTTGGAGGCCCTCGCGAAGCGCCCCCACGGCGCGTGGCCGTCTCGAAAGCGTTCCTTTCCATTAAGACGTTTCATCGGAAGGGAGGATAGGATTCTTTAGTGGAGCAACGTGGAGCCAGGACCCCGACTCGTCGTTCCCGTACATTTCCTCTTTTGGAAAGACTTTCCGAGCGATGTCCCCGGCTACTGGCCAACGAGCCCCGAGTTCTCTGGCCCTCGGGGGAAGTGGCAAATAGTACATTTGTGGGATACGGGGCTTCAGCTCTCATGCCTATAATTCCGCACGTAACGAAATGGCAACCATGCGGTGTGCGGTCGCCTGGCGGCTGATTAGCAAGACAGGACTGGAGGGAAGATAGCGTGGTGGATCAGGGGTCTGGCCTGGCTGGTGTTCGGGGTCCTGCTCGCACTCGCCGCGGTCTGGTCGTGGTCTGCGGGATACAACCCGTACTGGCCGATCATGTGCGTCATATTCACGGGTTCTTCTCTTCAGAAGCTACAAGGCGTTCATGGAGGTCTGGCGAGGCCGGCTCAGCAAGATGGTCGAGATCGAGGTTTCAGCCGAGAAGGATACCTATTTACCCGGCGATATCTTCAACACGAGCGTGAGGGTCACAGGCAAGGAGGAACTAGACATCGAAGAAGGCCGGGTAGCACTCTTGCGCGAACCGCTACAAATACCAGTACAAGACGACGGACTCAGACGGTGACAGTGATTACCGGACCGAGGAGGCTACGAACGAAGTCGAGGTCGGTGATGAGCGCATCCTTGAGGGCAAGACCATCCTGCCGGGGAGCTACTCCGGGCACGAGGTCGCCTTCGAGGTGCCAGCCGCAGCCGCACCGAGCGCGAGCGGTGACATCACCAACGTCGAATGGAAGATTCGGGTCATATTCGTGATCCGCGGTGCGCCGGATGTCTTCGAGGACTTACTGTTGACCATACTCTCCACCTCCGAGTCCTACGCAAGCTGGGCCGAGAGCAACCCGGATCTAGACTCCCACGGGATGTGCGACATGAACTTCCGGCTCCCCAGCCGCACATTCCGGGTCGGTGAGCGCATAGAAGGGACCCTGGTCATCACACCCAGCCAGGACTTCAAGGCAAGGTCGCTGACCGTCGAGCTGGCTCGAGTGGAGGTCGTCTCCCGCGAATCGGGCAACTTCTCGGAGACGGTGGAGGCTAGCGAAGTAGGTGACGAGAGCCCCCCTACCAGACTGGGAGATCAAGGAGTACTCATTCGCTTTCGACGTGCCCGAAACTGCGGGTCCCTGTCTGGAAACGGATCAGACCTACGTCGCGTGGAGGCTCAAGGCGGTGCTGAAGCGCAGGATGGCTTTCGACCCCGAACTGCAGTTGTTACTCAATGTCTACAACGGACCGAAGACTACGGCCGAACTCTAGCCCCACACAGATCCCAGAAGGAGCGGGCGCGTCGTCGTCTCCAATACTTGAACAAAGAAACGTAATCTCGGGAGTGGAGCCGAGGGGGATCGAACCCCTGACCTCCGCGCTGCCAGCGCGGCGCTCTCCCAGCTGAGCTACGGCCCCGGAAAACCTTTCAGAGTATAGAGACCGCTCCCCGAAGTGTCAACGCGGGGAAGTCGAACTACTGCTCCCGCGCCGTCACTCCTGCCAGCTCTCCTGCGGTGCGCTGCGCCAGAGGGATTCGAGGCGGTAGTAGTCGCGGGCCTCGTCGGTGAGGACGTGTACGACGATGT
>DASSJP010000753.1:0-4764 GCA_035691165.1 Rubrobacter sp. | reverse complement strand
GATGCTCGACAAGCTGGCCCGGGAGGAGATGGAGTACGGCTGGCAGCACCCAGTCGCGCTGTCCAACTGGCCCACGACCGACCCCCTGAGCCACCCCGACGAGGCAAACGAACAGGAGGACCTGGTCTCCGTTGACCCCATGCGCATCGAGCCGACCTCCTCATGGAAGGCCGGCTACTTCGCCTCCTACCACATCTATCCGGCGTTCCCAGACTTCATGCGCTACGAGGAGAAATACCAGAACTACCGCACCCCTGAAGGGACGAAGGACCCCTACGCAGGCTACCTGCACGAGCTGCGCGCCCACCACGAGGGCATCCCCCTCATGGCCTCGGAGTACGGGACCTCCTCGGCGCGAGGCATGGCACACAGGGGGGCATTGGGTCGCGACCAGGGTTTTCACACGGAGGAGGAACAGGGGAAGATCAACGCTGACCTGCTGGACGACATCCACAACGAGGGCCTCGATGGTGGCATCCTGTTCTCCTGGCAGGACGAGTGGTTCAAGTTCGCGTGGAACACGGGGGATCTGGAGATACCAGGGCGCCGCCCGATGTGGCTGAACCGCCTGACCAACGAGCAGAACTACGGCGTCATAGCCACAGAACCGGGAGAGAGTATCGAAGATATGATCCACCTCGACGGCAAGACGGACGACTGGGAGAAGCGCACGGGAGGTCCCGACGGACTGAGGGATATCCCTGACTGGATGGTAGACAGAATCATGGGGCGGGTCCCGGGTGTCGAAGAGCAGGGATACGAGGACTTCGACCTGGGCGTCACACACGACGAGGCCTACCTTTACCTGCTCCTGAAGAAGAAAGAGGGCCCGTGGCGCCTGCCTGGTGAGGAGATAAACGTCGGTTTCGGCTCGCTTCCCGGCGGCAGCGATAACGCGGAGAAGGCACCAGGGATCGAGTTCCCGGATGGAGGCATACAGTTTCTCCTGCAAATAGAGGGAGACAAGAACTCGCACCTGTGGGTCAACAGCGCCTACGACCAGCACACCTGGCTCTACGGCAAGAAGCTCGACTATATACCAGACCCCGTGATCGAGGACGACCCGCAGAAAGGCGTCTTCTTACCGTGGAAGCTCGCGCTCAACAGGCCGCTGACCCTGCCGCAGACCAAGCGCAAGATCCCCTTCGAGGACTACGAGGTGGGCAAGATGAAGCCTGGCCTAACCGATCCTTCCAACCCGCATTACGACAGCCTGGCCGACTGGTACGCAAGAGGCGACGTCCTCGAGGTCCGCATCCCATGGACGATGCTCGGCTACACCGACCCGAGCACCCTACAGGTGTGGGACTATCCTTACGAAGCCGATGGGATCAAATCCGTCAAAGCGGACGGGTTGCGCGTTTACCCGACCGTCCGCAACCCCGGCCAGACCTCTCCCGAGGAGGTCGAGCCACTCGACTACTCCTGGGACGGCTGGGACCAGCCGACCTACCACGAACGCAAGAAGCAGAGTTACTATTTCCTGAAGAAAGAGTTCGAGAGGCACGACCGGGTAACAGAGCCGCAATGAGCCTTTCTACGTCATGCTGGCGACGCCCCTCGCAATGTCGTAGCCAGGGCGGCATCCGAGGTCTCTTTGTATGGCCTCGATGGAGAGCCGAGAGCTCCTGACGTCTCCCTGACGCGCCGGACCGTGACGCATCTCTACCGCAGGGCGTATCTCCGCTTCGAGCACGCGTAGTAGTTCGAGGATGCTGACCGCCCGTCCCGTACCGACGTTCCAGGTACCTTCGAGCCCGCTGTCGGCCATGACCAGAAGGGCGTCAACCACGTCGGCGACGTGGACGAAGTCCCTGCTCTGTTCACCGGTCCCGTTGATCGTTACAGGCAAACCTTCGCGCAGCCGCTCCGCGAAGATGGCCACGACCCCTCCTTCGAGGTCCGTACGCTGCCTGGGACCGTAGACGTTGGCAAGCCTGGCAATGGCGTATGAGATACCGTCCATCTCCACGTAGCGTTCGGCCAGGTACTTATGTGCGCCGTAGTAACTCTTCGGACGTGGCATCGTACCCTCGTCCGCGCCGTCAGCCTCACCGTATATGCCGCCGCCCGATGAGAGGAACACGAAGCGCTCGGCGCCGGCGGCACGCGCCCCTGCTAGTACGTTCGCCGTCCCCCCGACGTTCACGGCCAGGTCGAACGCAGGGTCCTCCATCGAGGCGGCCACGCTCACCTGCGCCGCCGCGTGCACGACGGCCCGCGGTCTCAGCGAGGAGATCGTGGCTACCACGCCGGGATCCGCTACATCCGCCTCGACGACCTCCACGCCCGCAGGGAGGTTGGCTCTGTCACTGGTGGAGAAGTCGTCGAGCACGACAGGTTCCTTGCCTGCGGCAAGCAGCGCGTCAACGATGTGGCTCCCAATAAAGCCCACTCCCCCCGTCACGAGGATCATTAGAATATTGGGCTACTTCTGGACCCAGTTGCCCTTCTCGTTCTTCTCGTATTTCTGCTCGACGGCGCTCCAGGCGACGCGGTGGGCGCGCTCCTCTTCCCCGTACTGCTCCGCTGCCGAGTTGAACGCCTCTTTGTAGATCTCCTGCGCGTGCTTGGGAAGGTTGTTCTTCACGTTATCCGGAAGCTGCGTGATCATCTTGTAAGGCATAGCTCTCCTCTCTCTAGCTCATCACGTATCCGTACCCGGATGTTCACGAAAGAATTCGAGATCTGCTCATGCGAAGTGATCCCAGCCGGAGATTCCCTCGACAGGCTCGTTCCCGCGTCTGAAGCCGACATCGCCTTGTGTGATCTCCCCGATGACGGTTACGGACACGTCTACTTCTTCCGCCAGCGCGTCCAGGACGCGCTCGGGGGCACAGATCAGGAGCTCGTAGTCCTCGCCTCCGGTCGCCGCAAGGATCTCCGCGTCTCGTCCGAGAGATTCTGCGAGCTCCCTGGTGTCGTCCTCCACGGGCAGGAGATCCAGGTCCACGCTGCACCCCACCCCGCTCCGCTCGCACACGCGGCGCACGTCCGAAGCCAGGCCGTCGGAGAGGTCTATCATGGCTCCAGCACCGAGTCGGGCGGCGACATGCCCGGCCTCTAGCCTCGGTTCAGGCCTGAGGTATTTGCGAACGAGGCGATCGGGGCTACCATCATCCTCAAGGGCGAGGAGCCCGGCCGCTCCGGCGCCTAGTTCCCCAGTGACCGCGAGGAGATAACCCTCCCTCGCCCCCGAACGCAGCACAGGCTGCGCGGCGAGCTCACCGAGGATCGCCACGTCCACCGTGAGGGCGTCGGCGCCGGTCGTGTCACCCCCTAGCGGGTAGACACCGAACCTCTCGCAGGCTTCCATGACACCCTCGAAACAGCGCAGCGCAATCTCAGGGTCAGGGGCTCCCCCGGAGACGAGGACGAACCTCGGGGTCCCACCCATCGCCGCAACGTCAGAGGCGTTGACAGCGACGGCCTTGTAGCCGACGTCCTCGGGAGCGGCCCAGTTCTTGAAATGGTGTCCGGAGACGAGCATATCGGAGGCTGCCACCCACGTGCTTTCCCCGAGCTTCAATACGGCGCAGTCGTCACCGACGGGCACGATCACCTCGGGGGGCACGGGAGGAAGGAGGGCCGAGATCCTGCGTATAACCTCGAGCTCGTTCAACCCAGGCCCTTGCATGACCAGTCGCGGGGATCGAAGAAGCGCCGGTAGCGGCGGAATGCCTCGCGGCCAAGCACCACGGCCGAGGCCCAGAAAGCCACCTCTCCGAGCACCAGGAAGGCCGAGCCCGCCCAGACCTTCTGCACACCCGACAGCGGCAGGAGCAGTACAGCCGGGGCAGCGGCCCAGAACAGGACCGCAGCCACAAGCAAGACTATCCCAAGCAGCCGCGTCCGCCTCGCCTTTTTGGACCTGCGCAGGTCCTCGTCTTCTTCGAGCCTGCTCTCCTGGCGCTCGCTCATCGTTGCATCTCCCCGACGACTTTCCAGAGTACGTCCGACTCTCGCTGCGTATACCAGGTACGCAGCGAGCGCCAACCGGTTTCCGTGACCCAAGTAGATGCGTCGTGGGCCGTGGTCTCAGGGTCTATCTCCCCACCGGGATGTCGCGCCAGAAAGCCCACGCCGGCGTAGAGTTCGGGGTCGTCCGCAGTACGCCATGGCTCGACCCTCGCCCACCAGGCGTTCTCGATCTCAGCCTGCACGCCAGTCTCTTCGAATAGCTCGCGGCGGGCACAGTCCTCGAAGTCCTCGCCTTCTTCGAGCATACCGCCGGGGTTCTCCCAGAGTCCGACGGGCGGCTTGCGGCGCCTGAGCAGCAGAGCCCGCGGCTCGGTGCCTTCGAGGTCCACGAGCACAGCCCCCGCTCCCAGGTTGGCAGGGACCACGCCTGTGTCCTCCCGGGGTTCGGGCGGTGGGGGGGGTTGGGGCGGTTCGCGAACCGCGCCGACGGGGCCGGCGACGCGCCGGATGTTCTCGTGGCTCCACCAGCTTGGCAGGGACATCCACTCTTCGATCGTCACCCACCTGTGGTCGAGGTGCTCGTCGGAGAGCCTGACCTCTCCCCCGCCGGTGCGTCCGGCGTAGGTGACGGAGGCCAGGCGTCCGCCGCTCGGTGCTTCGCCGACCCAGGTGGCTATGATGCGCTGGGGGGAGACGAGGATGCCCGTCTCTTCGTATAGTTCGCGGACGGCCCCCTCTTCGAAGCTCTCGCCAGGCTGCAGACGTCCTGCCGGCGGCTCCCAGGTCCCCGTCGGACGCTCGAGCAGGAGCATGCGGCCGTCCTCCCTTATAGGCAGGAGGCCG
>DASSJP010000752.1:0-4106 GCA_035691165.1 Rubrobacter sp. | reverse complement strand
TATACCTGAAGTAGAGAATGACGTTGATAGTACCTGATCCTATCCCTGCTATGTACTGGCTATACCCTCAAGGATCGTGATAACGTGGCTCTACAAAAGCGCGAAGGCGGGCGTATTGATCGGGACCCTTTTCCACGCCGGCTGGGACATTACCAACAGCCAGATCGTCCCAGCCTTCATGCCCGAGATGGTCAGGATGTTTCCGAACAACGAGGTGATCTACGCCGTATTCGGAGTCCTCGCCGTGCTTCTTATGGTTCTTACGAGGGGCCGCTTATCTTAGGACCAGTTCAGTGTACTCTCAGACAGAGATACCGGTGGACTTGGTTTCTCTGCGCCGCACTACCGGGTGGAGTTAACGTTTTGCCTGGCCCGGGGATAGGGGTACTGTGCCCTGTAGCCAAGTAGCCTTCCGATCGGTGCAAGCACCGCGAAGATCACCCGCTGCACAACCCAGGGCGGGCTGGTAAGCCTTATCTCATCCCCGAAGTAGGGTACCCCGACTGCCAACTGCAACAGCGAGGGCAACCCTTTGTCGTTTAACTTGCCGTCCTGCGCCAGGCCGAAGAACATCTCGAAGAAGCCGTCTATATTCAGGGCTGGCCTGAACCACTGCACCGCGTGGGCCTCCTCCTCGCCGTCGTTCCAGAAGTTGTGGGGCGTGTTGGCAGGGATGGTTATGGACTCTCCCGCTCTCACCAACCTCTCCTGGCCGCCTACGCGGAAGCGCAGGGAGCCTGAGAGTACCTCTGCGCCGCTCTCCTGGAAGGGGTGGACGTGCTCTGGCTCGGGAACGCCCGTGGGTGGATTGTAGGTGTCGATCTGCACCAGCTCCCCGCTGGTCTCCGTGCCGGTCTTGAGGAAGATCATCCTCTGACCTGTGCGGGGGTTGACTATCTCGTCGCCTGCTTTAGCCATAACGCACCTCCTCGTTTCATAACCCGGCTCTTTCCTGAATGCGAAGTATGGCCGTGCGCCGCCTCACCGCAATTCGGTGGTTAGAGACAACGGCGACCTTTCCTTTCATCTTCGTCCTGTGCTCCTATCCCTTACGCAGCTCCTTCGGGCAGTCGCCGAATCTGTTGGATCATTACGCTGATCAGTGGCAGCTGCGCGAGTCCGTACAGAAAGTGGGCGAAATAGTGGGTAAAGTCCTGCTCCGGAACGAAAGGCAGGAAGCTAAACGGAATCACCGTGACAATGGCGCCGCCTATCAGGTGCATCAGCCCCCACACAAGGAGTAGAGCTGCTGCAAGGCGTCTGGTCGGTAGCAGCCACCAGCCGACGAAGAGAAGCACGGCGACGAGTGCTGGGAGGCTGTTCTCGGGGCTAAGCAAATTGAGCGACGGAAGCTCGATAGAGTTATGGATGAAGAGCCCCAGCCACGATAGCGTCAGGAGCGCAGCCACCAATCCGGATGGACGATCCGCCGTTAAAGATGAAACCTTCCTCATCGTAGTAGCCCAATGCCTTCCTGCTTGACCTACATTCACCCGCTATTCAAAGCGCAATAAGGTCACGGTTGATCGCCCCCAGATTGAACGGGAGCCGCTCCCAACTCTCTCCGTAATGCGCCGAATACCACACCTCTCCGTCGCTCAAGCCCGCATATACTTCTCCGGGGGCTTCGGGATCGGTCAGCAGAGCATAGGGCATATAGTTCAGCGGTTGTGGGAGCCCACCCGCTAGAGGTTGCCAATTCGCACCCATCGAGCGGAAGATGACGGCCTGGGCGCTTTTCTCGCTGTGGGCTTTCATCGCTCCCGGCGAGACGGAGACGTACCATACGTCGGGTCGGGCAGGATCGGCGGCGCATGCCCAACCGTAGTGCCGGTCGAGGCCGCTCTTGTGTTGTGTCCACGTCCTGCCGGAGTCGCTACTGACGGCTGCGCCCGCACCTGAGCCGCCAGCCTCGTACACCCAGTCGCCGCTACTGCGGTGAGATATAAGCGTGTGGCAATCCCTCAAGGAACCCTTGAGGTGACCCGTCCAACTAGTCCCACCATCAGCGCTGAGCACCGTCGCGCCGGCCTCGATTCCAACATGGATGATGTTGGGGTCGGTCGGCGAGAGTGCGATGGCCTGCACGTAGGCCGTAAACGGCTTCTCGGCGGGCGAGAGCCACAGGCGGCGTGAGCGGATGCGGCGGAAAGCGGAAAGTTCCGTCCAATGCGTACCACCGTCCCGCGAGACGAAGACGAGCGGGGGCTTTGTACCTGCGTAGACGGCACCGGGTTCCGAGGGACTCACCGCAAGGGATTTGACGATCTGCCCCTCCAAGCCCGCAGGACGCCACGTCCTTCCGCGATCCTCTGAGCGCAGCACGCCGCTTCCCTGAGTTCCGGCATAGACCACCAGGTGGTTCAGCGGATCTGATGCCAGGCAGCGTACGTCCTGCTCAGGGATCAAAGACTCAGTCGACCACTCTCTCTCCGGAGTGAGAGAAGCGCGCACCAGTCCATTCCCCGTCGTGGCTATGAAAACGTTGGCGTTCACAGACTACTTCGCCAATAGGTCTTTGAATCACCGCTACGTTTGGTAGCGGCTCTCTTGCCGTAGATTATACGTGGAGAACTTCCCTCCTCGCCTCACTGATTTCTATGATTAAATGGGTCAATTCCGCAGGGACAGGAGGTGAGCGCAATATGCCGCGACTCTCACTCGCGCAGCGAGAGGCGCGTCAGCGGATCGGGCAGCTCGCCGGGAGTGGGATGCTTCCCGAACGGTTAGCGAGCGAGCTCCTCGCGGCACTGCATCAAGCGATCCCCTCCGATGACGGCGGGCTGGTCGGCCTCGACCCCACCACACTGTTGCACAACCGGTTGCTCGCCGTCGCACCCGGCTCATGGACCCGTATCAATAATTTCTACCGGAGTGGTTACCTGAGCGATCCGGTCGCCGCGCTCCTCCCTCCCGCGCAGCTGCGTGCCGGGTTGCCGATGCTCGTCCTCCACCGGCAACTGGAACGGTCGCTGGGGCTGCCGCCGTCACTGCTACGGGCGGTCTCTGAAGTGGAGGAGTACCGCGCCTTCTACGCGGACACCGTATCGGCCGGTGGGGTGCTGCGCGCAGCGTTTGGCGTGGATGGGCGGTGGATCGCCTGGCTTGAACTGATTCGCCGCAGCGCTGCCCAACCGTTCGGGCGGGGCGATATCGGGTTCCTGCGCCTCATGGCGACAGCGATCGGGCAGGCCCTCCGCGCGGCTTTCGACCGGGAGCGTGCCGCGGTCTCCGGGGCGGGGAAGGCCGGCCCCGAGGCGTCTGGAGTGTTGATGATAGCGGCGAACGGACGCGAGCAGTTCCGCACTCCGGCCGCGGATACGTGGCTAGATCTACTGCGGCGCTCGGAGGCAGGGAGCGACCGGGAGCTGCCGGGGGCGGTGTCGGCAGCGGTGGCGGCACTGCGTGCCGGGTTGGACGGTGCGCGTCATGCGACGGTGCGGGCTTGGACGCTGGCCGGTCCGCTGCGGGTCGAAGCCGCCCCAGGGGACGACCGTGGCGCGGTGTCGGTGGTGCTGACACTGGAGCGCCCGTCCATCCCGCCAGAACTGCCGGTTGTGTGGCCGATGACGCAGGCGGAGCGGAGGGTACTCGAGCTGTTGGTGCGCGGGTTGAGCAACCGCGAGCTTGCCATAGAGCTGAACGTGAGCGTCAACACGATCCAGACCCACCTGTCCCACGCCTACGAGAAGCTCGGCGTTCATAACAGAAGCCAACTCCTGGCCCGCTTCTTCCAGGAAACTTACTGGCCCACAATGCACCGGTCAGAATAGGACAACACCATAAGTCGGGCTACCTGTAGCGGCGTTCATGAGGGTTGATCCTTCCCACAACAAGCCCTGAGACTGAAGCCTCTGCGAACTCTATGTGCGCAGCCTTAGCGCTCTATTGCAGCCTCAGATTGTGCTGGCGCAGGATCTCCTCCATCTGCTCCCAGTGGAACGTCAGGCCGTACCGGCCGGCCAGCTCTTCGAGACGGGGTATTTCCGGCGGACCACCGGCCGAGAGGATCTCGGCCAGCCCCTCGAAGTACCTTTCGAAACCGGCAGGGGAGAAGATCTCGATGATCTTCGCAGGCTCGGGACCAGGGTTCCAGAAAGCGTGAG
>DASSJP010000751.1:0-2822 GCA_035691165.1 Rubrobacter sp. | reverse complement strand
AGTTGTGGTAGTAGACGGGCGCGACGGCGACGTGGATGACGGCGGCCCAGTCCGGCTCGTCTCTTCCCGGTATACGGTCCACGAAAAGAAACCGCTCGACGAGGTCCCACCACACGGAGTTTAATGTTTCATCGTCCGGGTTCGCGTAGAGGGCCTGCTCGAAGTGGTACATGACGAGCACGAAGCGGGCCAGGCTCATCTTGTCCGCCCTGCGGTGCACGGCTAGCTTCTCGAGGTCTTCGTCGAGCCTCTTTTTCTCTACCCCTGCGATATTGCGTAGCCAGCCTGGATCGTCTACCAGCGCTCCCATCATGAGGGCGATGGCCTCCGTCGTGTTGGCGTGGGCGTATGTGCGCAGGAAGTAGGGGAGTTTCGGGTTGACGTGGCGGTCGTAGACGGCGTGGCCGAACTCGTGGAGCATTGCGTCCATCCAGTAGGCGTCCGGCTTGACGTTGGCGAGCACCCTCACGTCGTAGGGATATTCGCGTCCTATGCGGGCACAGAAGGCGTGCTGGCTCTTGCCCTCCCTCTCATACAGGTCACTCTTCGAGATCACACCCCGCACGTCGAGCCCGAGGGCGTCAAATGTCCTGCGGGTGATGTCCTCGAGGTCCTCTCCCTCGAAGTAGCGGTCCAGTTCGATGCCTGCCACGTCAGGCGCCCTGTGGAAGAACGGGCCTGAGAGGTGCCAGGGCATGACGTCGGCGACCCCGAACCTCTCCCTGAGCTTTTCGTCGATATCCCTTTTCATCTCTTTGAACGGTGCGTCGGTCGCTGACTCGAGCTCGCCCATGATCCCGGCGAGCTCGCCGGCTTCGATCTCCTGTAGCTCCAGGGAGCGGGCATAATGATTCTCGTAGCCCTGTTCGCGGGCCAACTGGTTCCTGAGGCGGGCGAGCTGCCGTACTATCCCCTCGACCTCGCTGCCGACGGACTTCGAGGCCTCCCAGGCCTCCCTTCGCAGATCCTGGTCCTCGGAGAGGCGCAGTAGCTCCCTGATCTCGTTCTCTCCCATCTTCTTGCCCCTGACGACGCTCCTGTGGTTGCCGTAGACGGCGTTGGCCCCGGCCTCCAACTCCTCGATGCGACCCAGGATCTCCTCGTCCCCCTGACGCTCACTGAACGCCCTGTAAAGGATCTCGACCTGGCGCCGCAGTAGCGGGCTCTCCAGGGAGCCCCGCTCCTCGTACCAGCTCGTGAGCTTCCGGTACTCATCCGGATCGGAGAAGAGCCTGTTGTACTCCTTGCCGGCGCGCACGAACTCCTCTTGCGCTTCGTCCGTACCCGTCGTCGCCAGGTTCCACCAGGCCTCGTCAGCGGCCCTCTCTACGGGAGCCATGCGCTTCTCGAACCCGGAGATAAAGCGCTCAAGCTCGGAGGTTGGGATCATAGTTAGTTTCCTCTCTGGGCTACGGGGACAACCATCGCGACACGTGCCACATGCTCCGCACGATAGGACGGAGATCTCTCCGTTGCCGCGGGTGAGATCACAAAGTTACCAATTCCACGACCGCAGAACGGGTTAGCGCCGGGCGGATTGCTCGCGGCGGTTGCCGAGATACACCACGACCAGCAGGATGATGATCCCCACCGTCGCGAACTGCAAAAGCCCCGCCGGTCCCTGGCCGCCGACGACGAGCGCTGCCACGAAGACCAGCGCAAGCGCCGCGTAACCTGCGGCCCTGAAGGCAAAGTACGCCACGACGAGCCCGACAAGCGAGTACAGGACCTGCATGAACGGGTCCAGGACGGTGACAAAGGCGAAGGGACCAGGGTTGAACTGCGCAGGAGCCGTTGCCCAAAGCCCGATCTGGCCGATCGCGATGAACGCGAGGAAAGCGGCGACGAAAGTTATGGCGCCGCTTTTCAGGGTGATCGGCTCAGGGTCGAAGTAGTGGGGCTCGTACCAGCGCGCCTCGCGCACCTCGTAGCGTCCGCGGGTCCTGCTTCCGCGTCCCGACTCTCCGCGTCCGAAGCCGCGTCTTTCTTCCCGAAGAGACTCGTAGGGGTCCTCTTCCTTCCTGCCGAAACGGCCCCGCAGGCGCTCGCCCAGGGACGGGCCGCCTGACTCGCGCTCTCTGCGCCTGGCTGAGAGCTCGTCCTCCACGGAGTCGAAGTCCAGGTTGAGGCCGGCTAGCTGGTCGGCCGCGTGTGCCAGGTCGAGGGCCTCGTCGTGCTGGCGGCGGCGGTCGGGGTCGGAGAGGACGGCGTTCGCCTCCTGCAGCCGGGAGAACTCCTCCGTGCTCCCGCCGGGATAGTCGGGGTGACGCTCCTTCGCCAGGCTGCGGTAAGCGTTCCGTATCTCGGCCTGAGACGCCTCGCGTGAGACCCCGAGCACCTCGTAGTAGTTGATCTGATTCGCCATCGTTTGCCTATTCTAACGCAAGGCAGCGCCGCTGGCCGCGCCCGCGGATCCTTCCGTCAGCGCAAGCTCTATCTCCTCCCTGCACCACGGGTCCTTCTCGGTCTCGGCCGCCTCGCGGAGCGATGCTTCGGAGCCCCCGATCTCCCCCAGCGCCCACGCCGCGTGAGCGCGCACCAGCGGTGATTCGTCCTCCCGCAGGCACCGGATCAGGGCAGGAGCGGCCTTCCGAAGCCCCAGGTTCCCCGCCGCCACGCAGCAATTGCGCAGGAGCCCGGCACGGCCGGGCCGGGTGAGAGGCGTGCCGGCGAAGCTGCGCTCGAACTCCTCTTCGGACCGGATGCCGAGCACCTCCTCTATCTCCAGGTATGGTCCTGTCCCTGCCTCCTCCGAGAACTCCGGCCAGCGGCTCCTCGCGGCCTTCGTCTTGTTGTAGGGGCAGACCTCCTGGCAGACGTCG
>DASSJP010000750.1:0-5176 GCA_035691165.1 Rubrobacter sp. | reverse complement strand
CTTCCGTGAGCATCGCGGCGAGGGCGCCGTGAATGCCCTCGGGGTAGATCTTCGCGACCTCTTCGTCGCTGTTCTCGTGCCTGTACTCGTTCCAGATCGTTACGCGCGGCGTGTCCGCCAAGTCTATATCCCTTCCATCTGTGGTTTCTTCCATTCGCCGCTCGCGGCGCTGCGCTCGACGGCGTCGAGGACGGCCTGGCAACGGTAGCCGTCCTCGAACGTCGGCGCCGGGCTCTTGCCCGCCTTTATACCGTCCATCAGGTCCTTTATGGTGTGGATGAAGGTGTGTTCGTAGCCTAGGATGTGACCTGGGGGCCACCAGGCTCCCGTGTACGGGTGATCCGGCTCCGTCACGTTCACGGTACGGAAACCCTGTACGTCCGGGTCGTCATCTGTGAAGAATACTTCGAGCTCGTTCATACGCTCCAGGTCGAAAGCGACGCTGCCCTTCGAGCCGTTGACTTCGAATGAGTTCTGGTTCCTGCGGCCAGCCGCGAAGCGCGTCGCCTCGAAGGTCCCGATCGCCCCGTTCTCGAAGCGTGCCAGGAAGGCCGCGGCATCATCGACCGTTACTTCACCGGTTTCGGTACCGCCGCTCGCGGAGAGGCCGCCACCCTCGCTTGCTTCCTCCAGAGGACGTTCCTTGATGAACGTCTCCGTCATGCCTGTGACCTCGGAGATGGGGCCGACGACGAAATGGGCGAGGTCGATGATGTGGGCGCCTATGTCGCCTAAAGCGCCCGAGCCCGAGACCTCTTTTGTGAGGCGCCAGATCAGGGGGAAAGAAGGGTCCATGATGAAGTCCTGCAAGTACGTCGCCCGCCAATGCCTGATCTCCCCGAGCCGTCCATCCTCGACGAGCTTCCTCGCGAGCTGCACCGCCGGCGCCCGCCTGTAATTGAAGCAGACCATGTTGACGGTGCCTGCGCTTCTTGCGGCTTCAACCATCTCGCGGGCCTCGGAGAGGTTGTTTGCGAGCGGCTTCTCACAAAGGACGTGCTTGCCGGCTTCCAGCGCGGCTAGCACGATCTCACGATGCGTGTTGCCTGGCGTGACGACGTCCACCAATTCCACGTCGTCGCGTGCGATGAGCTTGCGGTATTCGGTCTCGTAAGACTCCCATCCCAGGTTCTCCGCGGCCTCCCTGACTCCGGCCTCGTCGCGTCCGCAGATGGCGGTCATGCGCGGGACGGGGTCTACGTCGAAGAAGTGGGCGACCTGGCGGTATGCGTTGGAGTGGGCGCGGCCCATGAACTTGTAGCCGACGAGCCCGACCCCGATCTCACGTTTCTCCATCCCTACTCCTCCCTCGCGAAGGCCGCGTCGAAGGCCCGCGTAGACGGCTCGAAGTCCGTGCGCCTTGCGAACGCCAGGGCGTCCTGGGCGCCGTACTCGCGGTCCATCCCCGAGTCCTCCCACTCGATACTCAGCGGGCCTTCATAACCGATACGGTTCAGGGCTCTGATGCAGTCCTCCAGGTCCACGTCGCCGTGGCCCGGTGAGACGAAGTCCCAGCCGCGTTCGGGCTCGCCGAAGTCCAGGTGGCCGCCGAGTATGCTCCTGCGGCCGTTCAACCGCTTGCGGCTGTCCTTGATGTGGAAGTGGTAGATGCGGTCGGCGAACTCCTCGATGAAAGCAGCGGAGTCCAGGAACTGGTGGGCGAAGTGGCTCGGGTCGAAGTTGATACCGAACCCCTCGCGGTTGCCGATCGCATCCAGAGCCTTGCGGGTGGTCACGAAGTCGTAGGCTATCTCCGTCGGGTGCACTTCGAGACCCCATCTGACGCCCTCCTCGTCGAAGACGTCGATGATCGGGTTCCATCTTTCGGCGAAGTCCTCGTAACCTCGCTCTATCTCGGCGAAGTCGTTCGGCGGGAAGGAGTAGAGCATGTGCCAGATGCTCGACCCTGTGAACCCGTTAACCTGCGTGACCCCGAAGCGGGCAGCGGCTCTGGCCGTGTCCTTCATCTTCTCGGCGGCGCGCTGGCGCACGCCCTCTGGATCTCCGTCGCCCCACACGTCGGGGGGGAGCGTTGCCTGGTGACGGGCGTCTATGGGGTCGCAAACCGCCTGGCCGACGAGGTGGTTGCTTATGGCCCAGCAGTTCAGGTCGTTGCGGCGCAGTATCTCCCACCTTCCCTCGACGTAGCCATCCTCAGATAGGGCTTTGTCTACGTCGAAGTGATCCCCCCAACAGGCTAGCTCGAGCCCGTCGAAGCCCCACTCCCCGCACTTCCTGGCTAGCTCCTCTAGCGGCAGGTCAGCCCACTGTCCAGTGAAGAGCGTTACCGGTCTTGCCACGTTCGAACCTCCTCTATCTCACCCGCGGGCTTTTTGCCCGCATCTACAGCTTAGCGCCTCTCGATGCCACGAGCCCTGCTACGTCTACGGGCTCGCCGCTCTCGATGGACCTGACGCAGCCGAGCATCACTGCCAGACTCTTCACGTTGTCAGCGGCCACTGTCTCCGGCGGCTTCCCGCTCTCTATCGCTTCGCGCAGGGCCTGAAGCGTGGCCTCCCTCTCGACGTACTCGAGATCAGGTTGCTCCACGTGACCAGGCTCCTCGCCCCACTTTTCCAGTACGACCTCGCCTGTCCCGCGATCCTCTTCGCTGCCGCTCCAGAGCAGCCGACCCGCCTCCCCGACGATCTCCCAGTCGCCGTTCCACGAGGTCTCGGCCTCACGCGTCGCCCAGTCTCCCTCGTAGACGACGGGCACGCCGCCCTCAACGTCTAATAACGCGGCGACGGCAGGATCATGGACGAAAGGGCTGTCGGGGACATGCCAGCTACGGGCGTACACGCTTCTAACGTCCCGGCCCGTCGCCGCCCTGATCAGGTCGAAGTGGTGGATCGACATGTCGAGTACGTAAGGATGGCGCATCGCGTACCTGAAGTCCTCAGGCGAGAAGAGCGTCCTGAGGTCGCGCCGGCAACTTATCCTGATGGACGACAACTCCCCAAGCTCGCCTTCCATTACAGTCCTCTGAACGGCGCGGAAGGGCGCGTTGTAGCGGTAGTTCTGGCTGACCATCAGGATTCGCTGCGACCGCTCCGCGGACTCGACGAGGTCGAACGCGTCTACGAGGCTGGTAGCGAGAGGCTTCTCACACAGGACGTGCTTGTCAGCCTCCAGTGCGGCCTTCGCAACAGCGTGGTGCGTGCCCGGCGTCGAAGCGACCAGCACGGCGTCGCACTCGACGTGCGCGAGCGCCTCGTCAAGGACTCCGTAGCTCGGGGCGCCTTTCGCAGCCTGCCTCGCACCGGGGTCGGGGTCAACGACCGCGGCCAGCTCGACGCCGGGGGCGTCGGCGACCAGCCCGGTCCAGCTACGCCCCCACATGCCGAGTCCGGCCTGGACTACGCGAACGATGTCCGCTCCTTATTGTGGGCTTCGCCGGTTTCGAGCCAGGCGATCTCTTCTGGGGTCAGCTCGATCCCATCTGCCACGACGTTTGCCCTGAACTCATCGCCCGTGTTGCAGCCGACGAGGGCGAAGACTTCGAGCGGTTGATCCAGGACATATGCGAGGGCGACCTGGGGCACACTCAGTCCCTTCTCCTGTGCGAGGGCGTGTGCCCGGTCGAGACGCCCGAAGTTATCTTCGTGACAGTAGGTCTCGACGCACAGCCGGTCGAGATAGCTATCGAAAGAGTCCAGGTTCTCGCGCGTGAAGCGCCCGGAGAAGAAACCACCTGCCAGGCTCGACCAGGTGAACACTGGCATCCGCGTCTCCTCGTACCAACTGAGGGCCGCCTCATCTCCGCTGATGCTTATGCAGTCTGGCCAGGGTTCGACGGCCTGCACGGCAAGGCTCAGGTTGGGGCTGCTAGCGACGAAGGGCGTAAGGTTATTCTCATGGGCGTAGTCGTTCGCTTCGCGCAGTCTTTCGGGTGTCCAGTTCGAGCCTCCGAAGGCGTGGATCCTGCCTTCTGAGAGGTGCTCGTTGAGGACCTCGACGATCGGGCCGACGGGGACGGAAGGATCGTCGCGGTGGAGCAGGTAGAGGTCTATGTGGTCGAAGCCGAAGCGGGCCAACGAATCGTAGAGGTCAGCCGTAATGTCGAAGGGGGTGACGCGCTTGCGGTCATCGCTGTGGTGGGCGCCCTTGCCGATGACGACCACCTCGTCGCGCAGGCCACGCTCGCGCACCCATTTTCCGAACGCCCGCTCGCTGTCGCCACCGCCGTACTGGTGGGCCGTGTCGAAAGTCGTGCCGCCCTGGGCGAAGACCTCGTCGAGCAGGGCGAAGCTACGTTTCTCATCTTCGGAGCGGATCATGACCGTACCCTGCACGATCCTGGCGACGGGTTTCTCGACCCCTGGCACCCTTCCGTAGTTCAAGACGCAACCTCCTCACCCGGGTACCTGAGCCCCCACTCGGAGCGAATTCCGTCCATCGTCCTCATGACCGAGAGCGTCTCGTCCAGCGGCATGATGTGGCTCTCCGTCTCGCTGTTTTCGAGACACCGTATGACCTCTGCGGCCTCGTAGTTGAAGCCGTTGCCAGAGATCGGGGCCTCGACGGTCTCGCTCTCCACTCCCGGCCTGGAGATCGTCATCGACGTCGGGCGCCACCAGGGACTGTGTATCCTGAGGTATCCATCGGTGCCCATGATGGTCGCCTCCTGTGGTGTAGCCGTACGGATCCCGATGCAAAGGTTGGCGAGCCTCCCCCCTCCGTACTCGAGGACCACGGAAGCCTGCTCGTCCACGCCCGTCTCCCCGAGATGCGAGAGTCCCACCGCCCTTGAAGGTTCTCCAAGGACCATCGAGGCGAGCGAAACGCAATAGACCCCGACGTCGAGCAGGGCTCCACCGCCGAGCGCAAGGTCGAAGAGCCTTGATGCGGGGTCGAGATCCGTCCTGAAACCGAAGTCCACGTTCAGCATCCGCGCCTCTCCGATAGCCCCCTCCGAGACCAGCCGCCTCACCTTCTCCATCAGCGGGAAGAACCTGGTCCACATGCCCTCCATGAGGAAGAGTCGTTTGTCCCTGGCAAGCCCTACGACCCTTTCGGCCTCTGATGCATTGACGGTAAAGGGCTTCTCGCAGAGCACGGCCTTGCCTGCATCGAGGCACAATTCGGCGTTCTCCGCGTGGAAGGGGTGTGGTGTCGCGACGTAGACCACGTCAACGTCGGGGTCTGTGGCGAGGTCATCGTAGCTCGCGTAGCG
>DASSJP010000749.1:0-2366 GCA_035691165.1 Rubrobacter sp. | reverse complement strand
AACGCCAGGAACGACAAGCGCGACTGGGAGAGCGTCCTCCGGAGTGCGCCCAACCCACTGGCGCCCACGCTCGGGGAGGCGATGGCCGAAGCCCTGACTCCGGATGAAGCAGAAATCTTCGCCGCGCACATGCGTCCTCTGGTAGAGAGAGGCGAACGAATGAGCCGTGATGCCGTCGCATACCTGTGGACCGTCAGATGAGAGAGGAGTTCCCTTGAGTACAGACGAGCGCGTGGCCATAGTAACCGGTGCCGCCCGCGGTATAGGCAGGCAGGTCTCACTGACCCTCGCCGAACGAGGCTACCGGATCTGTGCCAACGACCTCGAAGCCCCTGAGGGGACGCTCGAAGAACTGCGATCAACTGGGGCCGAAGCGCTTCCCGTCCCAGGTAACGTCTCGGACGAGGCGACGGTGCGCGGGATGGTCGGTGCGGTGATGGAGGAATTCGGACAGATCGACGTCCTGGTGAACAACGCAGGCATCAGTGCCATCGTGCCCGCTGAAGAGACGACGCTCGAAGAATGGAACAGGACCATCGCCGTCAACCTGACCGGCCCGTTCCTCATGTGCAGGGAGTTCGGCAAAGTGATGCTCGAGGGGGGCTCGGGGAGCATCGTCAACATCAGCTCCGTCGCGGGGCTGCTCGGGATCTCGGACCGCGCGGCGTACAACGCGAGCAAGCACGGTTTGATCGGCCTGACCCGTACCCTCGCCGCCGAGTGGGGAGGGCGCGGAGTGCGGGTGAACGCCGTGTGTCCAGGCTGGGTGAAGACCGAGATGGACGAGGAGGATCAGGGAGCGGGCGGCTACACCGACGAGGACATCGAGGGCCGTGTCCCGATGGCCGGCTTCGCCACGCCAGCGGACATAGCCCGTGCCGTCGCCTTCCTCGCCGACCCCGAACAGAGCGGATTCGTCAACGGCCACACCCTCTCCGTGGACGGCGGCTGGTTCGCTGACGGCTCCTGGGAGAGCCTGCGTCGTGCGAAGCGACCCCGCTAGGAAGCCAGAAGGACGAACATCGAGCGCGCCAGCGGATCTCCGAGGGCATAGACCTCGGCCTCCTCATCCTCGACGATAACGACCCCGTCAATGGCCCGCACCTCCTTGACGGTCAACCGCCTTCCGGGGACGAGGTTGCGGTCCCCGAAGTAGTCGAGCATCGCCGCATCCTCGTCTCTGACCTTGGAGATGAGCAGCCGCTGGCCTGCTACAGCCTGGCTGAGGGGGAAGGAGTCATCCACCTCCAGAGTACCTTCGGCAGAGGGGATGGGATCCCCATGCGGGTCGTGTTCCGGATGCCCCAGGAATTCATCCAGACGCCTGGTGAACTCGTCGGAGACGACATGCTCCAACCGCTCAGCCTCCTGGTGTACGTCCTGCCAGTCATACCCGAGATGCTCGAGCAGGAACGTCTCGATGAGCCTGTGCCGGCGTACCAGCCGTAAAGCCTCCATCCGGCCCCGCTCGGTGAGCGAAGCCCCCTGGTAACGCTCGTATTTGACCAGACCCATCTCCTGCAATCGCACGAACATGTTAGTGACGGAGGCCGGCGAGACTAACAGCTTGGCCGCAACGTCCTTCGTCGAGGCACTGCCTACTCCCCCAAGGTCCCATATGGCCTTGACGTAGTCCCCAACCGACGAGGAATAGGGTTTTTCCACTATAGGATCAGTCATAAGCAATCAATATTATAGCCCCACTATGTCCCGCTAAACGCTTCACTTCGGTTATTAGTTTATGCTATATTTCAAATTAGACAAAGCTAAAAAATCGGGAGGCTTCGGACATGGGCGCACGAAGACCCTTGTTGATGACGGCGGTGGCGTTGACGACGGTTGCTGCGATGATCCACGTCTGGGTTCTACCTGAGCATTTCGAGGAATGGTGGTTGTACGGGGTTCTGTTCGCGCTTGTGGCGCTTTTGCAGGCTTTCTACGGCGTGGCGTTATGGCTATGGGGTGGGCGGACGGTACTCATTCTGGGGATAGTGGGCAACGTCGCGATCGTCGTTTTCTATCTCGCAACGCGCACGGTGGGTGTGCCTTTCGGGCCGCACATGGGTGAGATAGAGGCTGTGGGATTATTGGACGTCGCAGCGACCACGTCCGAAGTGGCGCTGGTCGCCGCTCTACTTTACAGGCTTGTCCGGCTGCGGGGTCTCTCAAGTTCGGGACGTGAGCCGGAGGTTGCGCTGGCAGGGGGGGCTGCCGCTCTCTCGCGGCGGGATTTCCTTCGGGTAACGGGAGCTGTTGGGGCGTTAGGGGCCTCTGGCGCCGTGCTCGGTGCACACGTCGAGCGGGCCCTCGGGCAGGAGGTGCATCGCGGGCACGGCGCGGGGCACAGTTCCCACGGCGGCAACGGG
>DASSJP010000748.1:0-2014 GCA_035691165.1 Rubrobacter sp. | reverse complement strand
GGGCACCTTAGCGCTGTGAACCCGCACATTGAGCACCAAGCCTTCTGTGTCCACCAGGAGATGGCGCTTTCTGCCTGCAATCTGCTTGGCGGGATCGAAGCCGCGCTCGTTGCCTCCAACTCCAGTGGTCTTGACCGACTGTGAGTCCACGATTCCGGCGCTAGGCTGCGGGTTTCTGCCCACCTTCGCCCGCAGGCGCTCGCGCAGAGCCGTGTTGAGACGCTCCCACGTACCGTCGATACGCCAAGCTCGAAACCAGTGGTAGACACTCCTCCAAGGCGGAAACTCGCGAGGTAGCAACCGCCAGGGACAGCCACTCTTCAGGATGTAGTAGACAGCGTTCAGGATCTCACGCGGAGCGTGGATCTTGGGGCGTCCTCGTTGCTTGGAGACAGGCAGATATGGCTCGATGTGTCTGAACTCTTCGTCGGAGAGATCGGTAGGGTAGGTCATCATGGGCCGAAGCGTAAGTCATCCCACTCCTCCTTCCGCATTTATCAGACAGTTTCTAGAAGGGGTGTTCTCGGAAGTCTAGCTAACCCGATGTGCAAGTTTAGTCGGTAAGGAGCTGCGAGAAGCGAATCGGGGAGAGCCCGATTTGCTGGCAGAAACAGACGGCCATAGTGTGGCTCAACACTTTGCGCAGCCAGCGCGAGGTGAGGTGCCAGCGGTCACGCGCCCAGACCCTCTTGGCCCGGTAGCGCTCGGCCATCTGGGAGATCACCGTTTCGATCCTGCGCCTCTTTCGCACCAGCCAGCTTGGCCAGCGCCTTCCTTCCTTCTTCTTGGATTTGTAAGGAGCGAGCAAACTCAGCCCCTCCTCCTCGAGCCGCTCGGTAAAGTCGGGACTCCAGTAGTTCCTGTCTCCCAAGACCCAGCCCTTTTGCGCCTCTCTGGGAGCAGTTCCTCGGCCAGGTGCAGGTCTCATGGACGTTGGCGGGTGCCAAGTCGGTCTGGACGATGACCCCGGGCCAACACACCCTCAGATGGGCACGCACACCGTAGAATGGTGAGGACCTCTGCGTCGGAGAGCTTCGGAGTCGGACGGCACCGGCGGATGCGATGCTCCTTCTTGATACGGTCGTCGATGAGGCAGAAGACCGAGACGATGAAGGTGCTAAGATCCATAAGAAGAAGACCTCCGTTACGTTGGGTGCTATAGGGCTAACACCGAGCGTGGGGAGGTCTTCTTCTTGCCTCAACCCTTCACGAGAAAAACTTGCACACGGGGTTAGCTATTTGAAAACGAGTACGGAGTGCCTTAGTCGCCGGCAGGTGTATCACCCGGCGCCCGGTCCGTCGCGCTCGCCGGGTTCCCAGGACGCAGGCGTGGCCACCAGGCAGGCACTGCGCGCCGGTAGGCCTCGTAGTCCGCGCCGAACCGGCGGGTGAGGGTGGGTTCCTCGTAGAAGCGGACGAACGCCGCTACGGCAGTCCAGATGACACCGGCGTACAGTAGTAATCCGAGTCGGCCTAAGAGCAACGACTGGCCAACGATGGCCGCCAGTACCGCCACGTACATGGGGTTACGAACGTAGCGATATACCCCGCCGACGACCAGATGCTCGGGTGCGGCGACCGGCGCCGGTGTCCCGAAGCCCTCCACGACGAAACGCACGAACGCACGAACCAGCACGATCAGGCCCGCGAGGAGCAGTACTCCTCCGAGCACCTGCACCGGCGCCCAGTACGGCAGGGGTTCGCGCACCTGCCAACCTCCCGTTAACAACCACGGGATCAGGCCACCAACCACACCCGGAGCTAATAGAAAAAATACTGCGCTGCCCACCGCCGCCGTTGTTCTGCGCATGACTATGCCTCGCTTTTCCATCTAAGAGGATACCCGAGCGAGCTACTTCCAGCAGCGAACTTTGGCGGGCTCGGCAATGTAGCCGCATGCAAGCCCTATTCACCCGAGTGCGTGGAAGGAAAATTCTGCGAACTTCTGCTTTACGGAGTTCTAAGAAGTTCGCCTCCTCCTCAAGTCTTGGTGCGGTAGTGGAGGAAAACCATG
>DASSJP010000747.1:0-6056 GCA_035691165.1 Rubrobacter sp. | reverse complement strand
CCTTCACAACCTGTATTCACCGGAGTGCATGGAAGTAGGAGTTCTCCGAAGTTCGGGGGGCGGAGTTCAAGAAGAAGGTCGAATCCAAGGGTCCAAAGCGTGGCCGGATGTATCGCACGGCGTCTGCCTTCTAGAAGGGGGTGCAAACGCAAGAACACCCTTATCTCTAAATGCTGCCTGAGGTAAGCGTATGCTCGATGGCCTCCTCCGAAGGCAGCGCATGTCCCTTCGCCCATGCCTCCTCGAACGCTCGTTCCCCGAGCGCCTGACGGATCACGGTCACGGTGCGGTCGTGCTCGGCACGCTTGGCCGGCGGCAGTGGCCAGCCCATATCCTCGCGCAGCGCGGCGGCTGCCCCAATCAGCCACGCCGCCCGCTCCATCCTTCCTTGCGCGAGCGCCACCCGGGCCAGCCCCTCCAGGCACAGCAGGACAGGATGGTAGAGGCCCGTTCGCCATGCCAACTCCAGGCCCTCTTCGTACATACCCCATGCCCGCGCGTACTCGCCCGCATCGCATGCCACGCTCCCGAGGCTGGCGAGCGTGCGCACGATGGCCCACGCGTGCTCCGTGCTCCGAGCCAAAGCTAGGCCCTCTTCCAGAAGCGTTCTCGCGCGCCCGAGATCTCCCTGCCCGCGCGCCGCGTCTGCCAGGGCGCGGAGGCTCCAGGCGATGCCGAACGTAGTACCAAACTCGCGGGCCAGGGCGAGGGACTGCTCTTGCAGGCGCACCGCGCGTTCGTAGTCTCCCCGCTCGTAGGCCACGAACCCGAGCTCGCGCAGCGAAGCACTCTCCCCCTTCTTGTGGCCCATCTCCCGATACACCTTTAAGCCTTCTTCGTGCAGCGCCGCCGCGCGATTGTGGTCCCCTTGCGCCATCGCCAGGATACCTGCTACCTGGAGCAGGTACGCCTTCGTGCGGTCTGGCAGACCTTCCCCGGCCGCGCTCTCCGCTCGGTCCAGCTCCAGGAGCGCCTCGATCCACCGGTGCGCGTCGCTCACATAGCCGCGCTCGATCCAAAACCACCACAGCGCCAACGCCAACCGCGCCCCCGTCTCCACCTGCCGATTCTGTACGGCCCAGCCCAGCGCCGCCTTGAGGTTGTCGTGTTCTTTCGCTATCCGCGTGAATTGCGACCCCCACTTCGCCTCGTTCCACCGCTTGGATTCGACCTCCGCCAGTTCTACGTAGTACCGTGCGTGCTTGCGATGCGCTTCCTCCGCCTCGCCTTCGGAGACCAGACGTTCCAGGGCGTACTCCCGGATCGTTTCGAGCATCGTGAAGCGTGGTTGCTCGTCCTCTTCTTGGCGCACTATGGATTCGGCTCGAGACACCAGGAGGCTGTTGTCCACCAGCGATGCCACCGTCTCCAAGAGGTTGCTCTGCATCTGCTCGAGGCCCCCATACACGCAGACATCCTCCACCGCTTCCAGGGTAAAGCCGCCGGCGAAGACGGCGAGGCGACAAAACAAGGCCTGCTCAGCGAGGTTGAGGAGATCGTAGCTCCACGCGACCGTGTCGCGCAGCGTCTGCTGCCGCTCTGGCAGGTCGCGTGCTCCTCCCGTAAGTAGCTGCAGTCCGCGATCCAGCCTCGCAAGCAGCGCCTGTGGCGAAAACAGTTTGACTCGCGCCGCCGCCAACTCGATCGCCAGCGGCAGCCCGTCCAGCCTCCGGCAGATCCGCGCCACGATGGCCGCATTCGTGGCGCTTAGGTCGAAGATGGGCAGGACGGCCTGAGCCCGCTGGCGGAAGAGCTCTACCGCTGGTGAGGGCTCTACGCTGTCCGCTGGTGACTGGGGCGCCGTGTCGGGTAGGGGTAGCGGAGGCACGGGGAACTGGCGCTCTCCGCCGAGGCGAAGCGGCGCTCGGCTCGTCACCAGCACCGTCAGCTGGGGGCACCTCCCCACGAGTTCGCCGACCACGGGAGCAGCCGTCGGGAGATGTTCGAAGTTATCTAGAACCAGCAGCACCTGCCCGTCTTGCAGATAACGCGTCAAGGTCTCCAGCAGCGCCTGTCCCGCCACCTCCTTAATCCCTAGCGTCTCGGCGAGGACCGAAGGGAACAGGGCGGCGTCCCGTAAGGAAGCCAGGGGCACGAAGGAGATGCCGTCCGGGAAGGCGTCGCGCGAGCGCCCGGCCACCTCCAGGGCCAACCGGGTCTTGCCGATACCGCCGGGACCGGTAAGGGTCAACAGGCGCACGTCCTCGCGCAGCAGGAGGCGCACGACGCTCCTCGCCTCGCGGTCGCGTCCGATCAGGGGCGTGGCCGGTGTGGGGAGATCGTCGCGGGAGGGCTCCGCTATCGCGTGGCGGACGGGTGAGCGGCGGGCCGCCGCCCGAAACCGTGCGAGATCCCGCCCCGCCAGACCCAGGGCCTCCGCCAGCTTATCTACGGTGTACCCGTGGGGACGGCGCCGCTGCCCGCGCTCCAGCAGGCCGACGGCCTGGGGCGTGAGGCCCGTCCTTTTCGCCAGCTCTTCCTGGGTGAGGTTGAGCGAGTCGCGGTGGCTTCGGAGTAGCTCCCCGAACGGGCTTACCGTGCTGGCGTCCACCTTCGTCGCTTCCCGATCTCGAACCTTTCGTACAAACTTACGACATCGTAACACGCCTTTTTTGGAAGATTGTTTGCGTCTTTGTTTCGATTGTCGCTGGGAGCGGCGCGGCGCCTGGGGCATTATCCAGACAGCACAGAACATCCCAAGGAGCGCGAGGGCAGAGAGCATGAACTATTACTGCGACATCTGGTTCTGGAGGACCTCCGATCAGTGCTTCGGGTGCTAGGAGGGATCGTGACCAAGAAGCTTCGGAGCCGAGCGCTCGCAGCGTGAGAGATCGAAACGGGACAAGAAGATAGCGAAAGGACTAAAGAGTCATGAACGTCACTACCGAGGAGCCGGAGCCTCGCCGAAAGGGCGCAACTTCCTGTTCAGAAGGGGCCTCTAAGGGGGACATCCACGGCGTCGAAGAGGCTTACTCCAACGAGGAGCCCCCCTCCCGGGGTCCTTGGCCCAGCGAGGTCCCTCCGACCGGGCTGCTGCCGGGAATGCTGGGCGAGATGGCTTTGTGTTACGGGGCGTGTTGGCGCCACTACCGTTCGGCTCGGCGCTAGGGAGCATGCGGTGAGCGATACCCCCGAGGCGGTCCTTTACTACTGGTTCCCCGAAGGCTTCGACCAAGCCGACCCGAAGACGCGCCAGCGCCAAGCGCAGCGGTGGATGGCCGGAGGCCCCGAGGTCGATAGGGAGATAAGCGAACGATTTGGCGAGACCTTGGAGAAGGCCAGACGCGGAGAGCTCGACCATTGGGCACGGACTGCGCGAGGAAGGCTGGCGCTCATCGTCGTTTTGGACCAGTTCTCGCGCAACGTCTACCGGGGTTCTCCCCTCTCCTACGCCCAGGACGAGAAGGCCCTAGAGCTCGCCGTGGAGGGCATCGAGTCGGGGATGGACCGCGACCTGTCGCGCTCGGAGCGCTTCTTCTTCTGGCTTCCGCTGGGCCACTCGGAGGAACTCTCGCTCCAAGAGCGCTATGTCAAACACGCCGAGGAGGAAGCGGCCAACGCGCCGCCGCAGCGCAGGGCGGTGGCCGAGTTCGAGATCTCTCAGGCCAAGGCCACCCGCGACGTCATAGCGCGCTTCGGTCGGCACCCACATCGCAACGAGATACTGGTTCGAACCTCCACGCCGGAGGAGCTCGAGTACCTGAGGACCGAGACACCATCGCACTTACGGCGGCCGCCGTGTCCTTCCTCCTAGGCCCTTATTCACCCAACGAGGAGTAGCTGATGTACGACCAGAGAAGAGTGGTGAGGGCCCCCCTTGCGCTGGGGCTGCTGGTGGCACTGGTTATCTTGGCGCTGAGCGCCTGCAGTGGAGTTGGAGGCCAAGAGCAAGCCAACAAGCCCCGCCACTTGCCAGAAGGGTCCTATCCGATAGCCCTGCACCCCGGTGAATTCCGCTCGGAGGAGTTCGAGCCCTCCTTCTCCTTCCGTGTCGGAAAGGGCTGGGAAAACAACCGGCTTGAGACCTCCGACAAGTTGGGCATCTCGAGAGGGGGAGAGGGAGACCCCGTGTTGATCTTCAGGAACGTCCAGGAGGTCTACAAGTACGACAAGACGGGCACCATGCAAGCGGTGGTGAAGGCCCCCAAGGACATGGTCGGCTGGTTCCAGCATCACCCCTACCTCGACACCGAGAAACCGAAGCCCGCCACGGTAGGAGGCGTCAAGGGCGTGCAGTTCGACTTCGTCGTAAGCGAGGATTTTCCCTCCGACGATATAACTCTCTTCAGGTACACCGATGGCTCTACGGGGGACCTAGGGAAGGAATACAAGTTCCGAGCGATCATCCTGAAGGACGTGAATGGCAAGACGGTAACCATCAGCATCGGTGCGCATGCTAACGAGTTCGATGAGTTCTTGCCCAAGTCGCAGAAGGTGCTAGACAGCGTGAAGTGGACGGGCTCCTAGGAGCTCAGGCGCTCCGCCCAAGCTCTATTCACCCTATTGCGTGGGATGGTTATTCCCCGAAGTTCGCCTTAACGGCGTTCTCGGACGTTTGCGCGAAGAAGGGTGCAAGAAGCTAAGGCGAATGGCATCATACATGGCTGCGGAAAGGGTTAGCCCGTTTGGGCCGCAGCGGGAGAAAGGAGAAAGGAAACGCCATGCCTTACTTACTTGTTCGCCACAAAGTAGAGGACTACGAGAGGTGGAAACCTGTATTCGATGAGCACGGCACTTTCCGAGAACAGACCGGCTCACAGGGGGGGCGGCTCTGGCGCAACGCCAATGACCCCAACGAGACCCTCATCCTCTTTGAGTGGGACAGTATGGAGAACGCTCAGCGGTTCGGCGACTCCGATAGCTTGCGGGAAGCGATGCAGCGAGCGGGGGTTGCTGATCAGCCGGACGTCTACTTCTTGGAAGAGGTCGAGCAATTTCGCGCATAGGTGGGTAGTCCCCGTCTAGACTCTGGCCGGGGCAATTAGCTTCGGCCCTCCTTCTTGCCCTCTTATTCACCGGAGTGATGCTCCTATAGTCAAGCGACGCCGGTCACTGTGGTGATGCTGCCCGCTCTATGGCCTGATCGGCGGCGCGGCGGACACCAGCACGCGATAGACCTCCCTGGCCACGTAGCGCTTGAGGCAGCGGATGATCTCTCGCTTGCTCTTGCCCTCCGCGGTGCGCCTGGCCACGTACTCCTGTGTGCGACGATCTCGTCTCATCCGAGCCAGACAGATCATGTACAGTGCACGGTTGGCGTCCCGGTTGCCACCTCGGTTGAGGCGGTGGCGCACTACCTTTCCAGAGGAGGCTTCCACAGGCGACACTCCGCACAGACTGGCGAAGGAAGCCTCGCTCCTAAACCTCTGGGGGTTGTCCCCGGCCACGATCAGTAGCGTCGCGGCGTTCTCGGTACCGATGCCCACCAAAGAAACCAACTCCGGGGCGACCTGCCTCACCAGCCGATCGAGCTGTGCGTCCAGCTTGGTGATCTCTGCCGAGAGAGCCTCGTAACGGCGTGCCACCGAACGGAGCGCGAACTTGGTTGCCGCCGGTACGTTACGAGGGTCATCTCCGAGACGGAAGCGTGCAGCTACGCTCACGAGTTCCTTTGACGAGAGTCCGCGCAAACGGTGGCGCAGTTCGTCAGGTGCTGTCACCCGCAAGCCCTGGAGCTCGCTTTAGCAGCCTGCGTTCTGGACTTCATCGCGGAGCGGTCACGACGCTCCGGCCCCGGGCGGCTGTAGGGCGACACCAAGGCGTCCGGTCGACGAGTCACTCCGAAGGCACCTCTTTGGCCCACGTGGAAAGAGGGTCAGGCCGGTCCGAGGCATCGCCCACAGCCATTCTCCAGGATACTCACAGCGTGGAAGTAGTATTCTGCGACCTTCGTCTTAACGGCGTTCTAAGAAGTACGGATATAGGGTGCAGTCAGGGGCACAGCGAGCACTCACTGCTTCGACGCCTGTACCCATCGCTTCCACCAAGGCTTCTACGCCACCCGACTTGTCCAGACTTCTGGTATAGTGTAATATTAGTTACAAGAACGCGGCTAT
>DASSJP010000746.1:0-6080 GCA_035691165.1 Rubrobacter sp. | reverse complement strand
CACGCCTGGCAGAACATTCCGTAAGGCTATCCCAGGCACCTTTGCTCAGCCTGTGATCGCCCGCCGCTCGAAGGAGATGTCCGGCACCAGTAGGGGATGCGGTGGTTGATCTCACCGTGCTGGCCGCCGTCGTGTTCGCCTTCGGCCTCGTTTCACGCAGGCTAGAGGGCACCATCTTCACCGCGCCGATCGTCTTCGTCGCGGCGGGCGTCGTACTTGGTCCTGCTGGTCTCGGTCTCGTCGAGTTCGACCTCGACGATCACACCGTGCTGATGCTTGGCGAGATAGCGCTCGCGCTGGTGCTGTTTACCGACGCGGCAAGAACCAACCTACCTTCTCTGCGCCAGAACGAGGGGCTGCCGCTGCGCCTCCTGGGGATAGGGATGCCGCTCACCATAATTCTCGGGACGGGCATCGCAGCGCTGATGCTCACCGACCTTACTGTGTGGGAGGCGGCCATCGTTGGCACCGTGCTCGCCCCTACGGACGCGGCGCTGGGTCAGGCGGTCGTGAGCAACCCGCGAGTACCATTGCGCGTACGTCAGGCCCTGAACGTCGAGGCCGGGCTGAACGACGGGCTGTCGGTCCCGTTTCTGGCGCTCTTTCTGACCCTGGCAGTAGCCGGGGAGGAGCTTCAGCCCGCCACCTACTGGCTACGCTTCGCCCTGGAGCAGGTGGGTCTCGGGGTTCTCGTCGGCGTCGGCGTGGGCCTTGCGGGGAGCTGGCTCGTAAGGCAGGCCTCCCGCAGAGGGTGGATGACAAACTCTTTCGAGCGGCTTGCTCTCCTGGCGATGGCGATCATCACATGGGGGCTGGCCGACCTGATGGGAGGCAACGGCTTTATAGCAGCCTTCATCGGCGGTCTGGTGGTCGGGCCCGTCGGGGAGCGACTCATTCGCTTCACGGAAGCCGAAGGGCAACTGCTCAACCTGAGCGTGTTCTTCATTTTCGGTGTGCTCGCGATCGGATTGATAGAGACCCCGTCCTGGCGGGTCGTCCTGTATGCCGCACTCAGCCTGACGTTGGTACGCATGCTCCCCGTAGCAGCCTCCTTGCTAGGGACGAGCCTGCACAGCGTCTCGGTGCTGTTCATAGGCTGGTTCGGACCCAGGGGGCTCGCCTCGATAGTGTTGGGCCTGATCGTGGTAGCAGAGGCACCCCTGCTCGCCGGGCGAGGACTGATCGAGCAAGTCGTGGCGCTCACGGTGCTCTTGAGCGTGCTCCTGCACGGGGTTACCGCCGCACCCTTCTCCGCGGCGTACACCCGCCGGGTCGAGAAGATGTCTCCCGGTGCACCGGAGAGAAGTGGAGCGGTCAAGTTGGCTACCGGCGTAGGCTCCGTGCCGCCAAGGGACTCACAAGGTCCGGTGAGACCCGATGGGATGTCCAGATGAAAGGAGCCAGCCACTTGAGTCCTTCTATTGTCAGCCAGCCCGACGCGGCTTAAGGATCGTGCCCAGAGAACAGCGAGGTACAGCGACATGAGCGATAAAGTCACACAGGCCGGCACGCAGTCGGGATCGCAGCCACAACCTTCGATAGCACCTGCGGCATCAAGCGCGTCCATGAATGGCCAGGATGCCGGGTGGGCAGACGCCTCGCCTACCCAAGTGATGCGCACGGTGGCCGTAGCCCTCTTGACCGCGGCCGTGGTGCTTGGCGCTTTCTTCTTGCTTTGGCAGGTCAGGACCTTCATAGGCTGGTTCGTGATCGCCCTCTTTCTGGCAGCGGTGCTCAACCCTGCCGTAAACTGGCTCCAGCGCCGCCACAGGCTGATGAAGCGCCCCCTCGCCATAGGGCTCACCTACCTGGGAGTCTTGGTGGCGCTGCTTGTGGTGGTGGGGATCTTCGTGCCCGTGCTGGTCGACCAGATAAACGGCTTCATCAAATTCGTCACCACCGCGGCCAACGCCCCCGAGGGTCCAACAGAATACATCAAGGGGCTTGCCAAGGATAACGGGCTAGGTGGGCTCTTCCAGAGGTTCAGCGACCAACTCGACGAGCTCAGGAAACAACTGGGAGAGGTGCTCCAAAACCTCCTGTCCGCCAGCGGGCAAATAGCCATTGGCCTCGCCGGTGCGCTCGCCGCGCTGGCTACCGTCCTTACGCTCACCTTCTTCCTGATCCTTGGCAGCGAGCGGTACGTGAACGCCGGGGTGGGGCTCTTCCAAGAAAGACACCAGCCCCTCGTGCGACGCCTCTTCTCCCAGTCGGCCGGGGCGATCAGCGGCTACATCACGGGCAACCTCGCCATCAGCGTGATCTGCGGAGTGACCACCTTCGTCGTGCTCCTTCTACTCGGCATGCCCTACGCCGCCCCGCTGGCGCTCCTGGTTGCGGTGCTGGACCTCATACCGCTGATCGGTGCGACGCTGGGTGGTGTGCTGCTCGTCCTCGTAGGGTTGTTCGTCGAACCGTGGAAGGCCGTGGTCTTGCTGGTTTTCGTGTTGGTCTATCAACAGGTGGAGAGCAATTTCCTCCAGCCGATGGTCTACAGCAAAGCCGTCCAGCTCAATGGGCTGGTGATCCTCATCGCCCTGCTGGTAGGCGGACAGCTACTCGGTATCCCCGGCGCGCTGCTGGCCATCCCGGTAGCCGAGATCATTCGCATAGTAGTCACCGGAGTGCTGGATTACCGGCGAACGGGACAAAAGGAGACGAGAGAACCCGCCGCTGCGGCGCCGCCAACAACTCCTGACTGAGGTAGCAGGTTAGATGTTGAGGAGAGGAACTGAGGATTGCGGACCAAGAAGTGGTCGTCGAGTATCCTTGGCGGAGGGGTTCTCTGGTCCTTTGAGACAGCACGAAGGAGCCGCGCAAAACCACCTGAGAAGGCCGAGCACCACGTTCGCCAACAGGGCCAGGCGCAACTCGGAGGTTAGATCATGAACGAATCCGTGAACGAGCCGGAAGGAAGAGCCAGTATCGCCGATGCGCTTGCGACCACGCTGCGCCAGCCCTCGTTCTTACGGGTGATGCTGGTCCTCGCCGCGACAGTGGTCGTGCTCGTCGGGATTCGCCTGGCCGCGCCGATCCTCAACCCTATCTTCTTCGCACTGGTACTGAGCCTTCTGTTCAGTCCTGTATACGCCTGGCTCAAGAACCGCGGGCTCCCTTCCCCGCTAGCCCTCGTGATCATGCTGATCCTTGTTGGTGCCATCTTCGCGGTACTCTTCTTCATCCTTGGTGTGTCGATCAGCAGGTTCAGCGAGCGCGTCGGGTTCTACACGGCACAGCTGAATGGACAGTTGGACAGTCTCGACGCCCTGATCGAACGCGCGGGGCTCTCGAACGTCGATGTTCGCGACGTGGTCAAGCCAAGCGCCCTCGCAGATGCCCTGGGCACCGTACTTGCCGGCGTCGCCGGGTTCCTGAGCGACCTGTTTCTGATCCTGATGATCATGCTCTTCTTGCTCGGCGAAGGCCCCGCAATGATGGAGCGACTGCGCACGAGCACGAGCAGGGACAACCAGCAGGTCGAGCGCTTGACCACCGTCGGTCGCAGCGTAGTTCGGCAGTTCGGGCTGCGCGCCATCGTCAACCTCGTCACTGGCGCCGGCGTAACCGTCATGCTCTTCGTGCTCGGGGTGGACTTCCCGCTTTTGTGGGGGATCCTGACCTTCTTCCTGAGCTTCGTGCCGTATATCGGGCTGGTGCTCGCGGTGACGCCAGCGGTGGTACTGGCCCTGGCCGAGTTCGGTGTGAGCCGGGCATTGCTTGTTATCGCCGGAGTTGTGGTGATCAACGTGCTCGCCGAGAACGTCCTCTCACCCCTGATGATGGGCCGAGGGCTCAACATCTCGCCTACTATCGTGTTCCTATCTTTCATCATCTGGGCGTGGCTGCTTGGAGGCCCAGGCGCGTTCCTGGCGCTGCCCATCACACTCTTCGTCGCCGTGATGTTCGACACTTTCCCCGAGACGAGATGGCTTGCGAGCCTCATCGGTGTGGCTGACGCCGGGGATGCTGCTCCACCGGACGCTTCTACCCGGGAGGCCGAACATGCGTCCTGAGAAGAAAGTCCGGATCGATGCATCGACAGTAGGGTGTCTGAGAGGGTGAGCGGCATGGAATCCAGTGACGACGTGAAGAAAATCCGCATCAGAGCCATGGAAGAACTCGGCGCGATACCGAAGGTGTTGAAGGAGCTACAGGAGCTTGTTCCACTACTCTCTGCCGCCTACTCGACCGACGGGCGGACGTTCGGCTACGAAGCTCCACTCTCGATGTCCATCCCTGTAGGTTCCTATGTGTCCCTGACCGCCCAGGGCGGAGGTGAGTACCTCGGCCAGGTCGTCACCAAGGAGGTATCTGTCAGGCAAGGGGCAGAGATCGGCCTGGAACTGGACCCCAGTCTCAGTGCTCTCTTGCCAGAGGGTATAAGCTTCTCCTCGAGCCACACCTACCCTCTACAACGGCGCTACGCCAACGGCTCCGGCGTCATCCTGGGTAAGCTGGAGCAGAGTAGATACGTACCGACGAGCAGCGAAGATGGTTTTCAGAGCGCCGACCTCGCGCCCGCGGGCGAAAACCTGGTAGCAGCGTACCTCGCTGCCGGAGTGCGGGCGCAGCTCGACGTCGGTCGGGCGCTGTACACGGAAGGTCGGGTGCGGGTGCCCCTGAAGGCGGAGGGTTTCGACAGACACACCTTCCTGTGCGGCCAGTCGGGGTCGGGCAAGACGTTCGCCCTTGGTGTGATCCTCGAACGCCTGTTGCTCGAGACGGAGCTCAAGATCGTCATCCTCGATCCCAACTCGGACTTCGTCCGCCTGGATCGGGTGCGTCCCCGCGACGAGGTAAACCGAACCAGCTCGAGCGCGCTCTCCTCAGAAGGTTACGATGCGCTACTGGAACGCTACGGGCGGGTCGCGCCAAGATTGAGGCTCCTGCGTCCAGCCCCGTACGCCGAGGACCCATCGAAGCTGCTGCGCATCCGGTTCAGCGACCTCGAGAGGCACGAGCAGGGTCTGGTGCTTGGGATGGACCCGCTGCGTGACAGAGAAGAGTTCAACGCCTACTGGCGCGCAATCCAGGATCTGAATAGAGACAGGTACTCGCTCTCCGAGGTGAAAGAGGTTGTGGTCCGCCGGTTCTCAGAGGATGCGCGCAGGCTCGGGCTCAGAATCGAGAACCTTGGCATCGCGGATTGGAGCCTGTGGTGCGAGTCAGACGAGCCCTCCCTCGTCGATATGCTGGAGGGGGACTGGAGGTGTCTGATCGTGGACTCGGGCACCCTCGCCTCGCCTGCGGAGCAATCCATCGTCGCTATGGCCGTGTTAGGCCACCTGTGGCGGCACAGAAACGAGCGCCAACCTATCCTGATAGTGGCGGACGAAGCGCACAACATCTGCCCGCAAGAGCCGGCGGACAATCTCGAAGCAGCCGCGACAAGCCACGCGATCAAAATCGCCGGTGAGGGCCGCAAGTTCGGCCTCTACCTGCTCGTTGCCACCCAGAGGCCGAGCAAGATCCACGCCAACGTACTATCACAGTGCGACAACCTCGCGCTGATGAGGATGAACTCGGTCTCCGATCTCGCGCACGTCTCCCAGATCTTCTCGCAAGCACCAGCCACTTTCCTTGAGCAGTCCTCGCACTTCGCCCAGGGTGAGTGCCTGCTCGCAGGGAAGATGGTGCGGAATCCGACGTTCGTGGCTTTCGAGGGGCGCTTCTCGGAAGAGGGAGGAACCGACGTGCCTTCCTCATGGGCGTCCGTCGACGGGAACCAGATGTTACAAAATCCGGACGGCGGCGGATCCCTCGCATCACGAGGTGGTGACCCACGATGACCGGGACGCCAGCGTGGAGCGCGGAGGCTATTTTGCTTGCACGCTTCGTTTCCGACGTGGAGGTTCGGGGCCGAAGCCACCATGGCCACGGTGTTCCTTCTCCTCAAGGTAGGATGGTGGACACGTTCTGATGCTGCAAGGGATCGGGGTTATAGAACTCGGCGAGCGCTCGGTTCGGAATTTCTTCGAGCACCGCATGACGACGTACGCCGCCGCGCTGGCGTACCGCGGGCTCTTCGGCCTCTTCCCCTTCGTGCTGATCCTTGTCGTTCTAACGAGCGCGTTGGGCTT
>DASSJP010000745.1:0-2014 GCA_035691165.1 Rubrobacter sp. | reverse complement strand
GACCAGCCGGACAACGTCTTCGTTGCCGGGTTCATAGGCTCTCCAGCGATGAACTTCATCATGGCCCGCCTCGAGAAGCAGAACGGTGGTCACGACGTGGTCTTCGGCAGCACGCGCCTGCACCTGACCCAGGAAGAGTTGGAAAGGGCCAAGGAGAGAGGCTACGATCCCGAGGCCTTCTCCGGCAAGGACGTGATCCTGGGTATCAGGCCGGAAGACATCGAGGATTCCGAGACCGATGCGGCTGAGGCCATCGGCGGGTCGGACGGCGCGAACACGATGGACGTTGATCCACAGGTCATAGAGAGCATGGGTTCTGAGAAGTACCTCTACTTCGAGGTGCCGAAGGAGCAGGCTGCCCACCTGGATAGTCTCTCGGAGATGACCGACGACGAAGTTCCCGAAGATGGAGACGGAGGCGCTCCCGACGAGTCCGGCGACATGATGGTCGCCAGGGTGGCGGCAGAGAGCACCGCTAAGGAAGGCAATAAGATGCGCCTGGTGATGGATCCTAGCAAGGTGCATCTCTTCGATCCGGAGTCAGAGCAGGCAATCTTCTAGAAGATCCAAAGACTGTGACGGGTGCGGACCTCGACGGGTTATCGGCAGGCCGCACCCGACTTGATAGAAGCCGGCAGGGAGAGAGTAGCGTAAAGCGTTGTGTCGTCGTAGAAAGGGCTACATGCGAATGATGGAGAGAAACGAAGGATCTAGGGTTTCCGCCAGGAGAAAGTTCAACCGGAGGGACTTCCTGAAGATGGGCGGCGCCGGGCTGGCCGGGGCGGCCCTGCTCGGGGCGACCGGTTGCGGCGGCGGCGGTGGAGGCTCGGGGGACCTGATCTTCAGCATGGGGCCCGACGACGAGAAGAAAACGATGTCGACATTGATCGATAAGTTCAACAAGCAGAGCAAGGACTTCAAGGTCCAGTACAGGGTGATGCCCTCCGACACGGGGCAGTACTTCGACAAGATCAGGACCCAGTTCCAGGCCGGCGGCGGCGACATAGACGTGATCGGTGGGGACGTGATCTGGCCGGCGCAGTTCGCCGCCAACGGTTGGATCGCGGACGTGACAGACAAGTTTCCCGCCTCTGAGCAACAGAAGTTCCTCGAAGCACCCCTGAATTCCGTCACCTACGATGGCAAGGTCTACGGCGTCCCGTGGTACACGGACGCGGGGATGCTCTACTATCGTAAGGACCTTCTCGAGAAGAGTGGCTTCTCGGAACCCCCCAAGACGTGGGATGAGCTCAAGGAGATGGCCGATAAGGTCACGCAGGACCAGGGCACCAAGTACGGCTTCGTCTTCCAGGGAGACCAGTACGAGGGCGGAGTGTGTGACGGTCTTGAGTATATCTGGACCCACGGCGGTGACGTGCTAGACCCGAGTGACCCGAACAAGGTCATCATAGATAGCCCCGAGGCGGCCGCAGGTCTCGCCACCGAGGCAAGCATGCTTTCGAGCGGCGTAACGCCGGAGGCCGTCGCCACATACACCGAGTCGGAGACGGACCCGGCCTTTATGGCGTCGCCGGGGGACTCGGTCTTCGCCAGGAACTGGCCATACATGTACGGCTCATACGTCGGTACGAAGGGCTACCTGTCGGCGGATCAGGTCGGTGTAGCGCCTCTGCCCGTGGGCGATGGGCCGCTGACCAGCTGTCTCGGCGGGTGGGACATGCTGATCAATGCCCAATCGGACATGCAGGACGAGGCGTGGGAGTTCGTCAAGTTCATGACGAGCGAGGAGAACATGAGGTTCAGGGCAATTGAAGCCACGGTGCTACCGGCCAGGGCCTCTCTCCTGAAAGATCCGGAGATACGGAAGATACCTGTGGTCGCGCAGGGAGCCCCGGCGATAGAGAACACCCACGCGCGTCCTGTCTCCCCTTACTACTCGGACATGTCCCTGGAGATGCAGGAGCAGTTCAACAGGTCGCTCAAGGGTGAGGTTTCTCCCGAGGACGCCGTAAAGACGCTTCAGGACAGCCTGGAGCAGATCATCGAAGCGGGA
>DASSJP010000744.1:0-3023 GCA_035691165.1 Rubrobacter sp. | reverse complement strand
GGGTTCAGGAGCCTTGAGGAAGGCGAGAGGGTGAGCTGCGAGCCAACTAGGGGCGGGAAGGGGAGCAGGCAGAGAACGCAGGGTCGAGTAGGACGGGACTCTGGACCTCTTCCGGAGCGGTGCGGCCTCAGGCGATGGATTACCCCGAATGGCATCTCGGAGGGTAGTTTAGCCGAGCCCACCAGGGGTAGGTGAACGGGGCATGTCCGGCGGTCCGTGCAGGTTGCTGATCCTCCGTAGAAACCGCAGGCGCACCGGCAAGCCTCCCCGCAGCAGGTCCGCCAGAGCGTCCGGGCGTAGCGGCCGTGGACCCTGCGCGAAACCTCGCCGGACAGCGGGTCTCCGAACCTCGCAGGCGAAAGCCGACGGTCAGCGAGTCCCCGTCGAAAGAGATGACGTCCACGTGCAGTCGGTCGGGGAAGCTGCCGCTTGCGGGTGGGTTTTGGGCATGGGTTCCCTCCGGGTAGCGCCTGCAGAGATTCTATGGTCCGCCGCCGAAATCGTCGGGGACAGCGGCGGCCTCAGGTCCTAGGTATCCTCCTTTTCTCCGGGAACAGGGCGGAAGGAGGCGAAGATGAAGATCGGTTCGATCGTCGTCCGTTGCTACGAGTTCGACAAGATGCTGGCGTTCTGGCGGGAGGCGCTCCACTTCGTTCCCAGGGAGCCTCCGGAAGACGGTTGGGTGGTCCTCCGAGATCCCGAGGGGAGTGGTCCCAACATTTCCCTCGAGCGGGTTCCTGAGCCCTTTGAGCCCCTCGGCAAGACCAGCAGGATGCACCTGGACCTCTACACGACCGACCAGGAGGGTGAGGTTGAGAGGCTACTCGGGATCGGGGCGAGCAGGTACCCTCAGGAATACCGCCCGGGTGCTGACTTCATCGTGCTCGAAGATCCCGACGGCAACCGCTTCTGCGTCGTTCAGGTACCCGACGGGGGTTAGAGAACTCTTCGAGATGTTCGGAAGCCGGAACGAAAACCATGCGCCAAACCACTCCGGGATGCTCATGTTATAGCGAGGTTCCGCACTCTTCACCGAGAGCGGTTTTCATAGTGAATGCACCTGCGGCGTTGCGTATCCGCAGTGGGTGAAGAAACCGAGAGCGCCTTCCTTGCTCACCGCACACAGCGCTGCACCGGTGGCTTCTACTAGCGCCTCGAAGGTCCTGGCCTTGGCTTTCCTCAGTAACGTCTTCAACTCCTCTGAAAGCCTCTTCTATGAGGTTGAAGTCAGATGAGTAGGAAGGCAAGAACGCAAGCTGGTAGCCGCGTCCCTCGATCAACTCCCTCACCCTTTTCATCTTGTGTAGCTGCAGGTTGTCCATCACCACGATCTGCCTGAAGGCTTTAGCTTCGGGCACAGGAGATGCTCGACGTAGAGCACGCAAGCCTCTCCATCTGCCGATCCTTCTATGCTTATCGAAGGTCCCATCCCCTCCGAAGAGATGGAGGAGATGAGAGTGACGTTCTCATCCCAGTTCTTTGGCTCACTCCCGAAAGCCCTCTCGCCCTTTGGCGCCCTCGCCCTGATGGGCACCATCCTGACGTTAGTGGAAGACCCCTCAACAAAGACGAATCTCCTCGGATCTACGCTGCCGTAGCGTCTCCTCCAAGCACCTCTAGCTTGATCGTCTCGCTCGGTGGCACCCAGCGTCTTCTTTGAGCGTCCACCCTAGTTTTTCGCGGATTGCCCGGCTCATCGTGGCCAAAGACACCCTAACGCCTAGGGTGCTCTCCCACAACTGGCAGTGGCGCTCAGGTGTGGCCTCGTCGTTCTCTTCGAGTTGCTTCCATAGTGCCCGCTTCTCCTCCGTGGTTGAGAGGATGAGACGATTGCGTCCCGTGGAGTGCTTCGGTTCGAGGTCCTCGTCCTCGCGGCGGCGCTTCACCCAGCGTTTGATGGTTGAGGGGGAGACCCCGAACAGCTCGGAGACCTCCTCGCGTGGCAGGCTGCGTTCCACGGCGTCGAGCACCCGCACAGTCTGAGATCCTTCGAGTATGCGTTCATGGTCCACGTTCTAGCAGGGACCACTCAATTTAGAAACCGCTCTAGAGGGACTCCGGCTATCATTCAATGTATTTTTCGGTGCGCCGAGGCGCACTTTACTAATGAGCCCAGCGGCAAGGCTTTCACGCCATTGCCTTCTCTTGCCGCAGGGTGATTTGCAGGGCCGGGGTCCCCCTAGAGCCCCGGCCCTCGCTCTCAGCCCAGATCCAACTGCCAGAGGCCCTCGCCGGAGATCCTGATCCGTACCGGGCGCGGCTATGCGGCGTTAGCGGCGCGAGAAGCGGGACGCAGCCCATCGTACCGCGAGCACCACGATGGCAAGTATTCCTAGTGTTTCTAGTATGCCCATTGTCACGTCTTAAGCCATGAGGTAGCCGCACGGATGTCCGTGCAAACGGCTTTTCACATGTAAGGCCGTTGCCGAGTTAAGCTACGCTAACATTCATCAGGAAGATCAGCCTGCTCACATTGACCAGCCCAATCTCCGAATAAGCCAGTTCCGTGCCCCCGCGCACTTTCGTCTCGAAAAGTACCAGCAAGGGTACCGTTGCGATCTCCGGTCAACGTAATTCGTCCGGCATTATTGTTACCGACATTGGTAACCGATACTCCCGGGTTGATGCCTGGCCCCTCGATGCGAAAGCCCTGGGCTTTACCCTCAGATTGCTCGCCACCTGTTCCCGCTGCGCCCACAGAGCAATCTCCATCCCCACATAGAGCATTCGCCATGGATGGAAGGAGCAATAGTGCGGCAGCAAGTGCAACTACTATGCAGAGAGCGAACCTGTTCATGGTTTGCTCCTCTTTGACTCCCAGCCCCTCTCTAGCTAGTCTTCTGGGCAGTTGTCGCTAGAAGCAAACTGGCCAACTACTCCTCCGGGGGCCGTAGAACCAACAATCCGTCCACCTGGCCCTGGATTCATTGCCCATTTCGTTGGCGTTCGATGCGAACTGTCCTACACAGTTTGCGTCCCCGCTATCGCTCGCGGCAGCGAACGCCGGCGCCGCCAATGCTACT
>DASSJP010000743.1:0-2766 GCA_035691165.1 Rubrobacter sp. | reverse complement strand
GGACGCCATGCGCCAGTACCTCGATCGCAACGTGGACCAGAACGGAGTCTAGTTCCCACTTCACCCCCTCGCCGTTCGTGCATTTCTGCTACAATCTTTCGGAAGTCGGTTCTGCAGGCGGTGATTATCTCTTGAGGCTTACTCAGAAGAGCAAATATGCGGTACGTGCGTTGATGGAACTCGCGCTCAACGAGCGCGATTGCCCACTCGGGGTGGCTGAGATCGCACGCCGCCAGCGCATCCCCGAGAGGTTCCTGGAGCAGATCTTCGGCGAGCTTCGCCGGGCGAATATCATAGAGAGCCGCCGCGGGGCGCACGGAGGATACCGCTTCGCGATGCCAACAGAGGAGATCTCCGTCCTCGACATCGTCGAGATCCTGGACGGTGAGATCCGGCCCGCACGCTGCTCCGCAGGCGGGGTCTGCTATATCTCCGACGCTCCGCTTTGCGCAACGAGCAGAGTCTGGGACGAGGCCCGCGAAGCTCTCGAGAACGTCTTCGGGCGCTACAGTATCGCCCAACTCGCCGCAACCGAGCGCGAGGAACGCGTAGCCCACGAGGCCGCACCCGCCGCGCGCTGACGAACCCTGGATAGACTCCGAGCCCATCTGCGCGGCCGTACAGGGCTGGCCGAGTCCAACGTCGAAGTCGGAAACAGAACCTACCTCATCACGCATCCCGTCTCGGCGGACGACCTGATCGACGAGGAAGACTTCGACCGCGACGAGCGGTTACCATACTGGGCCGAACTCTGGCCAAGCGCCCTCGCCCTGGCTCGTCATCTCTCCTCCCTCGACCTGAGTGGTACCCGCGCCATCGAGCTTGGATGCGGCGTTGGACTTCCAACCATCACGGCCCTCGCCAGCGGCGCAAAAGTCCTTGCGACAGACCACTACGAGGCAGCCCTCGAATTCACCACTTACAACGCCCGCACGAACCTGGACCTGGAGCCGGATATATCTATCCTCGATTGGCGCGAGCCCGACATCAGGGGTATGGGGACCTTCGACCTGGTTCTCGCCGCAGACGTCCTCTACGAGCGCAAGAACGCCACGGTCCTCGCTGACCTGGTGCCGAAGCTCCTCGCGTCCGGCGGCGAGGCGATCTTCGCCGACCCTCGCCGCGGCGAAGCGCCGGTCTTCCTGGAAGCGATGGAGGGGCTGGGATTCGAGGACACCGTAGATGATGTGACGGTGGCGCAGGGCGCGAAGAACGTAAAGGTGCTCCTGCACAGGATGCGGCGCTGAACGAATACTGCTGGCGGGATCTGGAGATTCCTGCTGTTATACTTTCATACGGTGCTTCTTGACTCGTTAAACCCGACCCAGCTTGACGCTGTAGAGTACACGGAAGGGCCGCTCCTGATCCTCGCCGGGGCAGGTAGCGGGAAGACGCGCGTGCTCACGCATCGTGTCGCCTACCTCCTCGACCAGGGACTCGCCGCGCCGGAGGAGGTCCTGGCCATAACCTTTACGAACAAGGCAGCCCGCGAGATGAAAGAGAGGGTAGCCCTCCTCGTGGGCCCCGACTCAAGGAAGATGTGGGTCTCTACATTCCACTCCTTCTGCGCGCGTATCCTCAGGGCGCACGCGGAGAAGCTCGGCTACAAGAGGGAGTTCACGATCTACGACGGCGCCGACCAGGTCAGGCTCGTCAAGCGGTGCATCGTGGAGCTGGGCAAGGACCCCAAACGCTTCAATCCGCGCTCATTTCAGGCTCAGATCAGCTCCGCCAAGAACGTCCTGATGGCCCCCGACGACTTCCTCCGCAATACCGAGGGCTACATCGCCGAGAACGTCGCCGAGGTCTACGACCTCTACCAGAGGCGTCTCTACGAGAACAACGCCATGGACTTCGACGACCTCATAATGCAGACCGTCTCCCTCCTCGAAATCTTCCCCGAAGTCCGCGAACGCTACCAGACGCGTTTCCGCTACATCCATGTGGACGAATACCAGGACACAAACCATGCCCAGTACCGCCTGGTCAACATCCTGGCGGCACAACATCGTAACTTATGTGTCGTTGGTGATGACGATCAGTGCCTGATCGAGGGCACCCCGGTCACGATGGCTGACGGCTCGACGAAGCCGATAGAGCGGATCGCCGTTGGAGACGAGGTGCTCTCGGGTTACGGCAGCGGCGACTTCCGCCCGGCCAGGGTTACAGGGGTGTCCAGATCGCAAAGGTCCGAGGGAGTGCGGATCACTACCAGAGGGGGCCGGCAACTGGTCTCTACTCCCGAGCACATTCACTTCGCTGGCTACAAGCTGGGTCTCACCCCGCAGATGCACATGACGTACCTGATGAGGAGGCGTGACAAGGGGTTCCGTGTGGGTACCTCGCGGACGTACACCAACGACCGGGTCAAGCCCGTCGTCGGATTCATGCAGCGCTCGCGACAGGAGCATGCTGATGCGGCACGGGTTGTTTCGACCCACGGGACGGAGGGCGAGGCCCGCGCCGCCGAGATGACGCTAGCGCACAACCAGGTGCCGACGCTACCGTTCGTGGCCCGTGCGGGGTCGGACAACGGTCTCGTGGCGAACCAGGTATTGATCGACCGCGTTTTCTCCGAGGTCGATTGCGAGGAGGGAGGTCATCGACTGCTCACCGATTCCGGGCTGAGTCCGGACATTCCTCATTACCTGCCACGGAGCTATACGGGCCGTCGCAGGAACGTCGTGGTGACGCTCTGCGGTGACAGGCGCGGCAGGACGCCGATGCACCGTATCTCGATGGTCGGGCGTGACGACGAGGGACGTA
>DASSJP010000742.1:0-6977 GCA_035691165.1 Rubrobacter sp. | reverse complement strand
TCTAGTCGTTTCTGCGGTTATCTCTGGCTTACGACTTGATGTCCTTGAGCTCGGCCCTGTAGATGACGCGGTCCGTGTAGTCGGGCAGCGTGCAGGTCTGCAGGCTGAGTATGTTCTTGCCCTTGATGGGCTTAAGAACGGAGAGGTTCGTGGGCTCGACAATGAGCTTCTTGTAGACCTGGTACGTGTACTCTCTACCGTCAGCGTCCTTCACGTAGATCTTATCGCCCTTTTTGAGGTCCTCGAGATCGTAGAAGGCCAGGTCGCTGTTGGTGCCAGGGAACCCGATGCGGTGGCCTGCGATATAGACGTTGGCCGTCTGCTGCCAGGGGAAACCCGTGGCCTTGAGATGGACGCCGGCGTAGTCGTGGAACAGCGCCTCGTTGGTCCCGATCCCGGTCGGGATGGTGTCGTTCTTGATCTCCTTCATCTTCGGGACCGTGAGCTTGAGGTTATTGTTCTTGGGAGGCTCGAGCTTGTTCTCTCCATTGCCAGGACCACCCTCGGTACCCTTCTTCGGGGCGACCTGCTTGCTCTTGGCCTCATCCGTCATCTTCTTCGGAGGCTCTTTCTTCTGTGCCTGCTCCTCCGAGGCTTTCTTTCCCCCATCATCTGAGGATTGGCCTGCGGATGAGCAAGCGGCAAGCGCCACCACAACCGTCAGTGCCGCCAGTATCAGTATCAGATTTCTTAAACGCATCTCATCACCTCTCGCTGTCTCCACCTGACGTCGTACTTGAGAGCATACAGATCAAAGATAACAAGGCGGTAACATTTGGATCAAAACTCCGTTACAAGCCTCGCCGCAAAAGCCCTCTCGCACCGCGAACACACTGCGCCTTGAGCCGCTTTGCCGGACGATATATTAAGCAATACTGTCCGAATTGCAAACTCCTGGCATCCCTTCGATGTCCATTGTGCCATCCACATGCGCTCTCATATTGATACGCAGTATCCGGTAGAGCTGGCTGTTTTCCTCAGGAGTCGTGGCCTCTGAGGATTCTGGCGTAAAACCAGAGTATTGCGAAACAACGGCCTCTGCATCCGCCTCAAGGCACGGATCGCTCCCTCCCCCCAAGCCGGCGTCCTGCGGGGTTCTGGCACATTGCGTGGCTCGTAGAAGATGGGCCAATTGGCCCATGTATCTGGCCCTGGCTGTTCTTTACAGTATCTTCCGTACCGGGAACGGTTTGCCTGGCCCGCATTTTCCCGTTCACTAAGACCGGGCCACCAAACGATGTCTTTACGCAAGGTCCGGCCTTAATGCGGCTCCTGCTCTTGTCCGGTGTATTTCCCGGTACGCCAGGACGCATCTTACGTATGAACCCGGCGGCGAGGCTTTCACGTCAATGCCTTCTCTTGCCGCCGGGTGACTTGCGGGGCCGGGGTCTCCATAGAGTCCCGGCCTTCTGCCTAACTCGTCGTAAAGTATGTGCCAGTCGGCCGATGCCTCTCCCCGCCCGACTCCATAAGTATCCGCGCCTCAATGCGCCTCTCGCCCCCGTTCAGGGAACCTGGCCATTCAAAGCAGGCAGCATCCCGACCTCGGCAAGAATGGATTTGATTCTGGGGGCAGGCCACTTTCCGACCAGTGCTCTATGAACTCCAAAGGAGGCGGCGCGAAGTTCGGCGGCCCGCGTAACGTCTCACCTTCGTCGCGAGAAATGAGACTGTGCAACGATACCTCACGCCGTATCCTCCGCCGGTACTCGTCAAATAGCGTTGGCCCTCCACGGGGTTCGCTTGCGTCATTTTCATCCTGCTCCATTCACTCGTGTCTCTGAAATCACGGAAGTCAGACACATGCGGCGTATTTATTGGCCCTCCAGAACGCATAACATCGGCATGAGAATTCTGAAAAACGGTCCTCTGCTGGAGTGCTATGGACTATAAAGACAATCAGGCTGCTGAACATCTCTCCAACACCGCGAGAGGTCTTCGACCCGAAGACCTCTGCGACGTAGTAACGTACCTTATCGACCGGGGTGGCTCGGAGTTCAAATATGACGAGCAGTTGGACATCTTCCGCTTCGAGGACGGTCGCTTCGCCTTCTGCGAGGAGTTCGCAGACTGGGGGCTGTTGGAGGAGCGAGGTTACCTAGACTTCTGAGAGATATGCCAAGGTTTGGAAATCCGGTTGTAAAGGCCGGAGTTTCCAGAACATACTGTGGTGCCGGTAGCGGCTATGCTACGTCGAGGACGCGGGGACTGGCTAGATCCGAGACTCTACTCGGCGCACGGCTTCGTGACCCTGGTAACGGCGTCCTCCGACCATGGGAAAGGGGCGACGCGAAAAGCCGTCGCGCGATGCGGTCGTACCCTGAAGTATTTCGCCTCCCCTTCCGAGATGGACACGATACTGTATTCGCGCCCACCTTCTGTTCGCTTGCGATGAAGAAAGGTCCAGTTTCCCTCTTCGTGTGACAACAACCTGTTGATATTGGGTACCTGCTTGCCCTGATATTCTGGCGTGGAGCCATATGTCAGGTGCGGCATAAAGGCCGGTGTATACCAGGCCAGCATCAATGAAGCGACGAGGCCGAACATATAGGCGGCCCCGAGGCCGGGCAGGATCCAACCCTGCGTAATGCCCCTGACCAGGAACCGTAGTACGCTCCTCGCACGGTAATCTACGACCGGGCCGCGCCCCTCGTTCACGGATACGGTCTGCCTGTATCTTGCGTAATTCCTGTACATGAGCCATCCTCCACACAGTCCCCCAGCCACAAAGATAAAGGCGCAGAGCAGGGAATCAGGCCACAGGTTGAGCTGGTGGCGCAGGGCTTCTTCCAGGCACTCGGTCGGCTTGCTGCCAAGTATCGCCGGACTGAACCTGCCAGCGGCTACGATCCTGCTGTAAAGCACGTACAGTACGATCGTCGAAATGGATACGAACGCCAGCTCGGCGCCAAGCCCGCGCCTCCGCACGAAACGGCGCGAGAGCCAACTGGTGTCGTGCCGAAGAAGGATCTGCGCGACTATCCCCGAGAGCAACACGCTGCCGATGAGCGCCGCAGCCAGGATGGAAGCACCCTGCCCCAGAACTACCACCCTGCTTACGAGAGACGCCGCGTACCAGGCCGTATAGAAATCCAGACGGAAGTAGTTGACGAACTGCGCGAACAATGCGACGAACCCGAAGGGGTACAACAGCACGACAGGCAAAGCCAGATACGCGCCCAACGTCTGAGCCACGCCCATGAGGTTGATCCTCGACGGTCTCTGCTCAGGCGGTACAGAGCCCGGTTCTCGGTGCTGATTCTCCACCTGCTGCCCCGCGGTCCCCTGTGTATTTGCTCTCGGGCCTCCGCCCTGCTCCCACAGGGTCATTCTACAGAATTGCCCAGCAGCATCCCTGGCAACTCTTCGTTTATCGGACGGTCATCCAGACGGTCCCCAACATGCCAGATCGCCATGCGTTCGGCCCCGTGGCGATCCATACCCCTCACAAACCATCCCCAGTTCGTACGAGCGAATTGAAATCCTTGACGTCTCTGAATATATGTGTATACTGCACATACGTGATGACAGCTAACAGGAGGAAAGACGTGGATACTATAAAGAAGGCCAACAGGACTGCGGAGCGCCTGGCGAGGACGAATGGCGACTCCTACAAGATGGTCATAGACCACGTAGTAGCGCAGCAGGAGCGCAACGTAAAGTTCGCGCAGGAGCTATTCGACGGCACGGCGCGTGAGCTTCGGCACCAGGCCGAGAGCAACAGGGCGCTGACCCAGGAGCTCGTGGATCGGGCCGAGAAGCAGCGCGACGCCATCCGGACGCTGGTTGGCGAGTCCGTTGACGCTTACACGGACCTGCTGTACGCACCGCTGGCGTACTACAGGCAGGGTCTGCGCCTCGTCGAGAGCGAGGTCGTGGGTGCTGGGTTCCCGATCGCCGGCTACGACGACAAGAACGTCAGGGAGATCAGCGACCGCCTCGACACCCTCACCGCCGCGGAGATCCGCACGGTCCGTGAGTACGAGAAGCGGAACAAGAATCGCGAGACCCTGATCGAGCAGTTCGACCGCAAGCTGAAGGCCGTCTCCGCTTAAGGAGGCATCGGGTTTCAGCCGTCAGGTAGCAGAGACTAAACTGACACCGCCAAGCGCGGCTGAAAATGGAAAGGGCCGGGGATAGAATCCCCGGCCCTTTCGCCTGTCGATTTACTTCCTACTGATCCCTCATTGCTACTTCAGCAGGTCTTTCAGGTGTCCCTTCTTCTCCTTCGCGGTTCCGCGGCGCTGGTCCGCGCGCCCCTCGGCCTTCTTCTCTCTATCGCCGCTAAGGGCGCCGGCTGCTTCCTTAACGCGGCCCTTGGCTTTGTCTAGCGAGCCTTCGTTTCTATCCTGCTGACCTGTCGTATCTCGTCTACCCACCTGTTCCTCCTCTACCCGGAAACGTTAGTTACATTTGTTTACCCTGAGACACAGGGACCAAACGTTGGGGTGCAGGAAACTCGGGGCCAACGGTGGTAAAAGGAGGTTGGGTGTGACAATACCAGCTATTAGAAAGGCCTGCGTTGAAGGCATCCACCATAACCCGTGCGGCGTTGATGGCGGCGGTGACGGCCGCGGCGGCCCAGATCACCATCCCGCTCTCCCCCGTTCCTTTCACCTTGCAAGTCCTGGCCGTCATCCTCTCCGGGCTCCTGCTCGGAACGCGCGTCGGGGCGCTAGCGCAGGCTGTCTACGTCCTGGTGGGCGCGGTTGGTGTGCCGGTCTTCGCCGGGTTCAAAGGCGGTCTCGGCATAGTACTCGGGCCCACGGGGGGGTATTTGATCTCCTATCCCATAGCCGCAGCCGTAGCCGGGCTCGCCGCTTACACCGTCGCGAGAGCCTCCCGGCGCAGGGCGCTTTGGACAGGATTCCTCTGGGGATGTGCCGGCCTCGCGGTCATCTACGCCCTCGGGGCTACCTGGCTTGCCGTGGTAGCCGGCCTCTCCCCCACCGAAGCCCTCGCGACGGGGGTACTACCGTTCGTGATCTTCGACCTCATAAAAGTAGCGCTTGCCGCGCTCGTCGCCGTCGCCGCCGCACCCGCCATCACCCCTTCGCGCGCCTGAAGGACAGAAGCGAAGCCGGTATGATGCTTCGCGGACTACCTGGGGCAACAAGGACCCAGTGGCGAGGATTCTTAAAGGTTTCGTCTCATGGTCCGAGTATAATTCTCCATGAGACGAGAGAACCACCGGAGGTCCTTCCCGTGGAGACGAGGATGCAACAGGTTACCCGCCGGCGCTTCACAGTTCACGACTACCACCGCATGGGCGAGGCCGGGATCCTGCACGAGGACGATCGGGTCGAGCTTATCGAGGGCGAGATAGTCGAGATGGCCGCCATAGGCACCAGGCATTTCTCGTGCGTCAACGGGCTGACCCGGCTGCTGATAAGAAGCGTAGGCGACGAGGCCATCGTCAGCGTCCAGAACCCTGTAAGGCTCAACCAGCATACCGAGCCCCAGCCAGATCTCGCTGTGATCCGTCCTCGCGACTACCGGCTCTCGCTCCCCGGTCCGGAAGACGTGCTGCTCCTGATCGAGGTCTCGGATACCACCCTCGCCTACGACATCAACGTCAAGCTGCCACTCTACGCACGGGCGGGAATCAGGGAGGTCTGGATCGTGGACCTCCCGGGCGAGACCGTCGAGCGCCACACCGACCCGTCCGGGGATAGCTACAGGCACACCGAGCGTACGCGGCGCGGGGATAGGATCGAATGCTCGACACTACCAGATCTGACCCCGACCGCGGACGACGTGCTCGGCTGATCCAGCTCGTCCATCGTTTTACCGACCAATGAAATACGGGCCGCGTGTGCGGCCCGTACCAGTCTAGTGGTCCTCACGCCACCTGATCGAAGGCCCTCGCCAGTATCGTGAGTCCCTCTTCCAGCTCGTCGTCGGCGATGGAGAGCGGCGCAAGGGTGCGGATGACGTTGCTGTACTGGCCTGCGGTCAGGAGTAGCAGACCCTCCTGGAGGGCGGCCTCGACGACCTTGCCGGTCCTCACCTTGTCCGGGGTGCGGCTCGCGGCGTCCTCGACGAGCTCCATAGCAGCCATCGGCCCGCGTCCGCGCACGTCCCCGACGAAGTCAGGGTGCTTCTCCTGGATGTCGCGCATGGCGGCCATGATGCGCTCGCCGACCACGTTAGCCCGCGTGAGTAGGTCCTCCTGCTCGAAAGTCTCGAGGACAGCCAGGGCCGCCGCACAAGCCAGTGGGTTGCCGCCGTAAGTGGTTCCCAGGCCACCAACGTGGGGGGCGTCCATGATCTCAGCCTTCCCCGTGACGCCACCGATGGGCATCCCGCCGCCGAGGCTCTTGGCGGTGATCAGGAGGTCAGGCACTACGCCCGAGTGCTCGATGGCGAACATCTTGCCCGTCCGTCCGAAGCCGGTTTGTACCTCGTCCACGATCATGACGATGCCGTGCTCGTCACACAGTTCCCTGACCTTGCGCAGGTAGAAGTCAGGGAACGGGATGAAGCCACCCTCTCCCGAGACGGGCTCGACGATGATCGCAGCCACGCTCTGCGGATGCACGTAGCTGACGAACGCCTTCTCCAGCGCCTTGAAGCAGTCTCCCTGGCAGCCTCCCGAACAGTCCTTGCTCGCGGGACAACGGTAAGGATACGGAGCAGGCACCCTGTATACCTCAGGGGCGAATGGCGCGAAGCCCTTCTTGTAAGGGTCGGTCTTGCTCGTCAGCGTCATGGCAAGAAGAGTACGGCCGTGAAAGGCGTTCTCGAAGGCGATGACGGATGGACGCCTGGTATAAGAGCGGGCGATCTTGACCGCGTTCTCCACCGCCTCTGCCCCCGAGTTGACGAAGAAGGACCGCTTCTCCGAATCACCCGGAACCAGCGCGTTGAGCTTCTCCGCCAGCTCAACGTACGGCTCGTACTCGGTGACGTAGAAACAGGTGTGCAGGAATCGCTCGGCCTGCTCCTTGACCGCCTCGACGACCCGCGGGTGCGCG
>DASSJP010000741.1:0-3458 GCA_035691165.1 Rubrobacter sp. | reverse complement strand
AGCGCCAGGGCCACCTCCCGTAACCGAACACTATCACGTTCTGTTTGTATTATGCGGCTATGTAACAGATTGGCGAGGATACGGGCTGGGGGTCCGTAGTAGGAGTGGAGGCGGGGATTGCGTTGTGAGGAGTTGGTTCGGTCGGTGAAGGATTTGAGGGTGGAGCGGAGGTTGCTCTTCGAGGGTCGGGTGGTGGATTGGAGGGCACGTTCGGGGAGGGTGTGGGTATCGAAAGTGGCCTGAATCGAGGTGGGTGATGATGGGGAGAGGACGCTGACTTTCAGTGCGAGGCCTTTGATCTGGTAGAGGGAGAGGCCCGCGCCGTGTGGAGTGGCGGTCGGGTCGTCGTGTTCGGCGATCGGGTTCAGGTGGCGGGTGGTGACGCCGGGCTCGAGGATCAAATCCCTGTGCGATTCGGGGATGCCGTGTCCGTCGTCGATGACCGTCAGGGTCCTGTATCGCCGGTCCTTGAGGGTCGAGGCCACGTAGATGTTGTTGGCTCCGGCGTCGCGGGCATTGCGAAGAAGCTCTAACAGTGCGTCCTCAACGTGGGTGATGCGAGAAGGACCGCGGCGGGCTCCCTCCACGCCCGTCAGGCGGGCGAAGCCGGCGCCGAGGTCCCTGTAAGGGCCTTCCACGCTGACTACCTGGCGACCTCGCTAACGCGGCTCTCGCGGATAACGGTCACCTTGATCTGGCCGGGGTACTCCAGGTCACTCTCAATCTGCTTGGAGATATCGTAGGCGAGCTTCGCCGCGATGCGGTCGTCCACCTCGGAGGGCTGGACCATGACCCTTATCTCACGGCCGGCCTGGATCGCATAGGCCTTGTCCACACCCCTGTGGCCGAGGGCGATGTCCTCCAGGGAGCGCAGGCGCTCTATGTAGGTCTCCGTCGTCTCGCGCCTTGCGCCAGGGCGGGCTGCGGAGACTGCGTCGGCGGTGGCCACGAGGACGTCCTCGACCGTCTCCATCTCGATCTCGTGGTGGTGTGCGCTGATGGCGCGTACCACGTCGTCGGACTCGCCGCTCTTCTTCGCGAAGCGGCCCCCGATCAGGGCGTGTGTCCCTTCGACCTCGTGGTCGATGGCCTTGCCGACGTCGTGCAGCAGCGCGGCCCTGCGGGCGATCTTGACGTTCGCGCCGAGCTCCTGGGCCATCATGCCGCAGAGGTTCGCCACCTCTACCGAGTGGGCCAGGACGTTCTGGCCGTAAGAAGTCCGGTACTTCAGCGCGCCGAGAAGGCGCAGCAGGTCGTTGTGCATGCCGCCTGAGATCTTGGCATCGTAGAGAGCCTGGCGTCCTGCGGACTTCATCTCCTTCTCGACGTCCTTGCGGGCCTTCGCGACGATCTGCTCGATGCGGCCAGGATGGATTCGTCCGTCCTGCACCAGCCTCCCCATCGAGACCCGCGCCACCTCTCTGCGCACCGGGTCGAAGCTCGAGATCACGACCGTCTCAGGCGTGTCGTCGATGATGACGTCTACACCCGTAGACGCTTCGAAAGCCCTTATGTTCCTTCCCTCGCGGCCTATGACCCGTCCCTTCATGTCGTCCGAAGGGAGCGAGACCGCCTTGACGGTAGATTCCGAAGTCAGGTCCGAGGCGAGGCGTTCCATCGTCGTGGAGATCAGGCGCCGCGCTTCTGCGTCAGCCCGCTCTTCGGCTTCCATGGTCCGGTCGCGCACCATCTGTCCCAGGCGACTCTCCAGCTCGGACTCGAGACCAGAGAAGAGCCTCCTTTCGGCCTCGGCCCGCGTCAGGCCGGAGATCTCCTCTAGCAACCTAAGGTGCTCGGCCTCCCTGTCTTTCAGGTCCTCTTCCTTGTGCCGCAGCACCTCTTCTGCCTCGGTGAGGCGTCGCCTTCGCTCGTCGAGTTCGCCCTCTCGACGCTCAAGTGAGGTATCCCTGTTGTCCAGGCGCTCTTCGACGCGTGCTATCTCGGCGCGCCTGGCACGCACCTCGGCTTCCGCGTCGTCTTTGATCTTGAGTGCTGACTCCTTGGCGGCAAGATCCGCCTCGCGACGCTTGGTCTCGGCTTCGCGGTTCGCATCCTCGATTATGGACCTGGCGTCCGCCCTGGCCTGTACCTGACGTGTACCCAGACGTGACTTCAAAACGAAATAGCCCAGGGCAGCGCCGACGGCGAGGCCGGCGACCAGTCCCAGGACCAGCAACAAAATATTCACAGGTTGTCCTTCCAGCGAGCCTACCGCGGGAACGGCGGCCCGGCATCAAACTCGCTCGTCTATCCCCTGGCTTCCGGAGGCTCCCGGTACTCCCGGGCAACCTGGGCACAAACCTCCGCCGAGTAGCCCCGGCGGACCAGAAAACCGTAGACCCTACGCGCTTCGGCGTCGGACCCACGCCCATTATACCGCCGCGCGGCGGCAGATCGAGCCTCCTCCAGCTCGGAGCGGCCTGCGAATTCTTCCTGGACGACCTCACGCGCGAGGGCTTCCCCCACGCCGCTATGTCTGAGCGCTGCCGAGACACGTCTCGGACCGTACCTGCGTGCTTTCTCGTGGGCCTTCAGGCGCGCGAATTCCGCGTCGTCCAGATAGCCAAGTTCCTTGAGGCGTTGGACGACGGTTTCGACGGTCTCCTCGACGTAACCATATCGGCGCAATCGGTCACGGATCTCAGCTTCGGACCTGGCCCTGTATCCCAGAAGGTTGAGCGCGCGTCCCATCGCAAGGGGCCTCTCCCCCGCGACACGCGCTCTGTCCAGCTCCTCGCGCGAAAAAGCGGCCCCCTCCCTGAGGCCGCACTCCACCGCTACAGCGGTGTCGAGCTCGGCCCAGAACTCCCCGTCAACGAAGACCCTGGCCTTCCCCCGGCGCTCGCGAACACCCGTTATCTCGGGCATGGATGCTCCCCGAGCAGGTCCTAGAGCACGTGTCCGGCAGGCTCCTCGACCGGACGCTCGGCGACCTCATCGGCCGCTTCGACAGGCTCGTTGAACCCGAGCTTCTCGTAGACGTCGTTAAGTATGCGCTCGCGGACCTCGTAGTTCTCCTTGAGGAACTTTTTGGCGTTCTCCCTGCCCTGGCCGAGGCGCTCATCGCCGTAGGCGAACCAGGCGCCGCTCTTCTGGACCACACCGTGTTCGATGCCGACGTCTATGAGGCTCCCCTCACGGGAGATACCCTCGCCGTACATCACGTCGAACTCGACTGTCTTGAACGGCGGCGCGACCTTGTTCTTCACGACCTTGACCCTGGTCTGGTTGCCCACAGCGTCGTTGCCAACCTTCAGGGCGCCGATGCGCCTGATGTCAAGACGCACGCTGGAGTAGAACTTCAGCGCCCGCCCTCCTGGCGTCGTCTCTGGCGAGCCGAACATGACCCCGATCTTCTCCCTGAGCTGGTTGATGAAGATCGCCGTCGTCTTCGAGCGGCTGAGCGACCCCGAGAGCTACCTTAGCGCCTGGCTCATCAGACGGGCTTGAAGTCCCAC
>DASSJP010000740.1:0-2748 GCA_035691165.1 Rubrobacter sp. | reverse complement strand
TGAGGAGTGAACCGCTCTTCTTCATAGACATCGCGGTGCCGAGGGACGTGGACCCTGTAGTCCAGACGCTTCCCAGCGTCTATCTTTATGACATAGACGATCTCCAGGCCGTCGTCGAGCGCAACGCGGAGGGGCGCCAGGACGCTGCTGACGAGGGGGAGGCCATGATCTCCCCTGCTGTTCTGGAGTTCACCGGTTGGCTCTCGACGCTGCACGTCGTCCCGCTAATACAGGAGCTTCGCGACGGCGCCGAGCAGATACGGCGTCACGAGCTCGCCCGCGCCCTCAAGGGGATGGATCTCTCGCCCGAGGAAGAGGCTGACGTCGAGCGGATGAGTCACTCTCTCGTCAACAAGCTGCTGCACGGTCCGATCCAGGAGATAAAGGCCCGAGCCGAGGCTGGATCTCCCCTGGAAAGCTCCGAGGTGAGGCGGCGTCTGCTCGCCCTTGATGGCCTCGACGTGGAGTTGCACCGCTCGCGCCGCGAATCCCCGTGATCCTCGGTACCCGTGGCTCGAAGCTCGCCCTCGTGCAGGCCGAAACCTGCGCCGCAAGCCTTCGCGCTGCCGGTATCGAGGTCGAGGTCCGTATCATCAGGACGACCAGCGAGCACCACCCCGACACCCCGCTCGCCGTCATAGACCAGCGCGACGTCTTCACCCGACAGCTCGACGAAGCCGTCCTTTCGGGTGAGATAGACCTCGCAATCCACTCTATGAAGGACGTACCGACGGAGACCCCCGATGGGATCTCGCTCGCGGCCGTCACCCGCCGCCGCGACCCGTCTGACGCGCTCGTCTCGGACGAGGGGTACACGGTGCATGGTCTGCCGAATGGGGCTGTGGTCGCCACATCCAGCCTGCGGCGGAGGGCCCAGCTGCTGCACCACAGGCCGGATCTGGAGGTGGTCGGTATCAGGGGCAACGTGGACACGCGCGTCCGCAAGATGCGCGAGGGCGCGGCCGATGCCGTCGTGCTCGCCCGCGCCGGCCTCGAACGCCTCGGCCTCGACGCGCCGCACACCGTAATTCCTTCCGACATCGTCCTTCCCGCCGTCGGCCAGGGTGCTCTGGCCGCCGCGACGCGGGAGGACCATCACCTGCGTGGGCGCATCAGGGACGCCCTGAACCACGGGCTGACCGAGAAGGCAATACTCGCCGAGAGGGCGATGCTTCGTGCGCTCGAAGGCGGCTGCCGGGTCCCTGTTGGAGTGAGCAGCGTCGTGGACGGAAGCGTGGTGCGTCTCAGAGGCGTCGTCGTCTCCCCTGACGGGGCGCTCGTGTTCCGCGGAGAGGCGGAGGGCGAGGAGCCTGAGGAGGTGGGAGAGAGGCTGGCCGGGAACCTGCTGGAGCAGGGGGCGTCGGTAGTGCTCGGGGAGATCCGGGAGGTCAGGAGGTGATCTACCTCGTCGGGGGCGGACCGGGAGACCCGGGCCTGTTTACCCTCAAAGGCGTGAGGTGCATGGAGGAGGCCGATGCCGTCGTCTACGATCGGCTCGCCCCCGAAGCGCTGCTGAAGTACGCAAGGCCCGAAGCCGAGAAGATCTACGTCGGCAAGAAACCAGGCAACCCCACGATGTCCCAGGAAGACATAAACGCGCTCCTCGTCGAACTGGGACGTACCGGAAAGACCGTCGTGCGCCTGAAGGGCGGCGACCCCTACATCTTCGGACGTGGCGGGGAGGAGGCACTCGCTCTCATAGAAGCCGGCCTGCACTTCGAAGTCGTCCCCGGCGTGACGAGCGGGGTTGCGGCCCCGGCATACGCCGGCATACCGGTTACGCACAGAAACGTCTCGACCAGCGTCGCGTTCGTCACGGGGCACGAGGACCCTACGAAGGGTCGCTCGGACGTGAACTGGAAGAAGTTGGCCAATGGTGCGGACACGCTCGTTCTGTACATGGGTGTCGGCCGGTTGAAGGAGATCTCTGCCGAGCTCATCGCGGCAGGAAGGAGCCCTGACACGCCGGTTGCCTGTATCAGGTGGGGCACTATTCCTGAGCAGCGGACCGTCACGGGAACCCTCGAAGACATTGCCGGAAGGGTCGCCGAGGCCGGCCTGAAGCCGCCGGCGATCACCGTCGTCGGGGACGTCGTCTCGCTGCGTGAGGAAGGTCTCGACTGGTACGAGCATCGCCCGCTCTTCGGAAGGCGGGTTGTGGTCACGCGGGCACGGGCGCAGGCGGGAGACCTATCTGCGGATCTGGTGAGGCTCGGTGCTGAGGTCCACGAGTTCCCGACCATAGAGATACGTCCACCCGAAGATTACGGGCCGCTTGACGCGGCGATCCGTGGGCTGGATTCGTTCGATTGGATCGTGTTCACGAGCGTGAACGGCGTCGAAGCGTTCATTCAACGCTTGCGGCACCACGGCCTGGATCTTCGTGCCGTGCCGCGAAAGTCCAAACTTGCAGCCATCGGGCCTGCGACCGCGCAAGAGATAGAAGAGGCGGGCTTTCGGGTAGACGTAGTCCCCGAGGAGTACAGGGCGGAGGCCCTGATCGGGGCGCTCGGTGCTCTCGCCGGTGAACGCGTCCTCATCCCGCGTGCGAAGGTGGCGCGTGAGATACTGCCGGAGAAGTTGCGGGAGGCGGGCGCCGAGGTCGTAGTCCCACCCGCCTACGAGTCTGTCCCTTCTTCCGAAGGCAAAGAGGAGTTGTCGCGACGTCTGCTTTCGGGTGAGATAGATTGCGTGACCTTCACGGCCAGCTCCACGGTGGAGAACTTCGTGGGTGCCTTCGGCGCAGAG
>DASSJP010000739.1:0-6551 GCA_035691165.1 Rubrobacter sp. | reverse complement strand
CCAGCCCTCCGAGAAACCTGTGCTGCGGCCAACACGAAAGCTGCCTGGTCCGGGGCCATGAGACGCAACCTCGTAGAATCTATCTAGCCCTGACGCTGGGTTAATAAGCCCCGGTACGCCGCGAAGTGATTCATGCAATTCTTGGAGCACTTATGCGGCAAGGAGTAGCTACTTCTGTGCCAACCGTGCGATAATATCGGGGTGAGCAAGCGGACTATTGTGGGTTTGTTGGGAGCCGGGCGCCTGGCGTTCGGCATCGCGCTACTGGTTTCCCCTGCCTCCACGCTGCGGTTTATCTACCCAGATGACGACGCTTCCCGACGGATCTCCTCGGAGCTGGGTCGCGCGCTGGGGATACGTGAGATGGCTTTGGGGCTTGGGATCCTCGCCGCAATTATGAGAGGTGACTCTCCCAAGTCCTGGCTCCTGGCGGGCGCCGCTGTCGATACCGCCGACGTGACTTTGACATTGACGAACTCCTTCTCGTTCTCGCGTCGCGGCCGGTTGGTGACATACCTGGCCGGGCCGCTGACTGTCCCCCTCGAGTACTACCTTGCCTTCAATTTCGATGAGTAAAGTGTCTGTGCGCCCGGAACGCTAGACTTCCCTTTGGGGCCGCAAATCTGCACTTTTTCGATAACCTGAGAGCATCTCTAATTCTACGTACCCGGGTGAACAAGACAGTCTCTAGTCTGTCTGCCTTCCCTTGGAAGCCGTGTCGGGACGCAGCCACAGCGAGACGTGGGCCGGCTGCACGGTCTCCCTCACTACACCCACCATGTCGTTGCTGAGGGCATCCAGGTCCGTCTCTTCTCTCAGACGGGAGCCGAAAGCCTCCAGCGTCTTTGCGGCATCGTACTTACGTCTGTAGAAGCGACGGTCGATGAAGGACTGGATTCTCCTCCTCAGGGGGTTGAACAGGCCTGCGATCAACAGGGTGGATGCCACGACTGCAAGGGTGGACTCCTGGCCGGTGAGGGCGACGAGGAGCCGCTGCATTACAATGATGCCACCGAAGTACATCAGCGCCAGAAGGACCGTGAGCGAACCGTAGACGAGGGTGCGGTTAATTATGAGGTCTATGTCGTAGAGGCGATCTCTAAGAATGGCGACGCCGACGGCCACCGGGATGCTGGGATACACCGTCAGCAGGAGCACGACGCTGGCCACCGGCCATATTTCACTTGCCCGCACGGGTTGTGGGACGAAGAGACTGCCCACGAAGATGACGATGAACACGACCCCGGCGTAGGTCAGCCACTTCAGCTGCTGCCGCTCCTGACCCCCCGCACGGCGGAACCGGACGACCAGCGAGCTCGCGGAGGCGATCATGCACACCACTATGAAAAGCAGGCCCAACTCCTCGAGTAAGAGAACCCAACCTCCGGCGATCCCGGCGGGGTCGGCACCGCCAACCAGCGCCGGACCCTTCAGCGGCCACAGGACAACAGCCGTCGGCACGACCATGAGCGCGATCGCGGCGGCAACGGCCCAGGGAACCCAGCGCCACCGGGGCGACGGCAATCGGCCAGTGGGGAACAACAGAAGCGTGAGGGTGGCGGCCAGACTGAGCCCAGGAACGAACGTCCAGGATGCCATCCAGACCATAAAAGGTCCGCCCGGGAGTGATCCCGGGTTGGTCACCAGGGCGTACCTGCCGTACTGCGTGTCAAAGGAGTCGAAGCCCTGGGAGAGGCCGACGATCAGGAAGAGCCAACCTATGAGGTTGCCAGGACGCTGGGAGGCGATCAAGCCTCCGACCGCCGAGAACGAGATGCCAAGCACAGCGCCAACGGCAGAGTAGTCAAATTCCTTGGACCCAATGCCCACCCCGTTGAGTATGAGGATGAGCATCCCGAGGCAGGCACATACGATGGCGGAGCCCGAGACGAGCCAGGCCAGCCAGGCGACGGCGCGAATGCCCAACTCACCGGCTCCTCGTTCCTGTTGCCCTGCGCCTTCTGTCACAGCACTACTAATCTACAGGATGCGCGTCTCCCGAACGTTACGACAAACGTAACGAAGTCTGGCGGTGAGCGAACATCTGAGAATCTCCTTCCGAAACCGTCAAGCCTCGGAGGCGACTATGGTGTAGCCTTACAGGCCACCCTTGGGTCAACCGGGTAGGCCGTTGGTGGTAAAGACCGCGCCCCACTTCTTGAGGGTCCGCGTCTTCTCACACCGGGCTACTTCGGACGCTGTTGCTTCTGCTGAGCGTGTTTCCTCTCGGTAGTTTCAAGATGGCCTTGCTCTTGCTTGGTGGCTTCGGTATGTTCTTGCGCCTCCTGCTGAGCTTCCGAGCGCACCCCCGAACGGCCGCCCACCAGAAGAACGGCGCACCTGATCAGCAAGACCCACACGGCAGCAAGAGGTGTGCTTAGCGAACCACGGCGCGCCGCCTTTACATGTGTCCCTTGCTACTAGCGCCTGGGAGCATGCCACACGACAAAGCCTGGCGCATCTCCAACGAAGGCTTATGCACCCGGGGCTGAAGACTTCTCGGACGTCCTTATGCGACATCCGGCGCGGAAGGCTTGCTCGTAACTATGCGTATACCTTCGTGGAACGCATAAGGAGGATTCTCCTGGACGGATACCATGAAAAGACTGTTGGGAGCGAGACCCTCGTCCCGTATATTTCCCGGGTGAGAAAGGACCGTGCAAAATATCGTCGGCGCAGGCTCGGGGCTCTGTTCGTGGCCGCCGCTCTCGGCGTCGCGCTTTATACGGGTGGTGGGGCAGGGGCGGAGTCGCAGGCCGTCCACTACACCGTAGCGCCCGGGGATACACTATGGGGGATTGCCATCGAGCACACAGCGCCCTGGGAGGACCCGAGGCCGAAGGTAGAGGCCATCCGCGAGGCCAACGACCTTTCTGGGTACGAGATCTTCCCCGGCATGAGCCTGGAGTTGCCCCCTTCCGTCTGAACGGTCGTACCGACACCGTGGTACCCTCCGTTAATCGCAGGATCTCAAAATGGTCGAGGTGAAGGCGTGGACGAACGCGGCGAAGTCTGTCTGGCCGAGGAGGTCGAACGCCTGCGGCGGCTCGGCCTCTCCGACGAGGAGGTTGCGCTCAGGCTGGGTGTGGACGCGGCCTGGGTCGAGACTGTGATCTCACCGGAGGACGTGACCGTCCCTGAGCGGGAAGCGGACTGAGCGCCTCCCTGCTCGCGACATCCTCTACTCTTCAGCGCGCCCGCCGAGGTGCTTCGCCAGGAAGCGTTCTGCGGCCGCGTAGAACTTCAGGCGGTTCTCGGGACAGGCGAAGCCGTGGCCTTCGTCCTCGAAGAGAAGGTACTCGTAGTCGATGCCTCTTTCTTTCATGGCGGCGACGATCTGCTCCGACTCGGCCTGCTTCACGCGCGGGTCGTTGGCGCCCTGGGCTATGAGCATGGGTATCCTGATGCGGTCAACGTGGAAGAGTGGAGAGCGGCTCTTGAGGAAGTCCTCCTCCGTCTCCGGGTTGCCGACCCGCTCGTGGAAGGTGGAGACCAGCGGCTTCCAGTACGGCGGGATGCTGGTTATCAGGGTGATCAGGCTGGACGGACCAACGATATCTACGGCACACCGGAAGAGATCCGGTGTGAACGTGGCCCCCACAAGCGCGGCGTACCCGCCGTAGGAGCCGCCGTAGATGGCGACCCGCTCGGGGTCGGCCACGCCCTCCTTGACGGCCCATTCGACGGCGTCAACGAGGTCGTCGTGCATCCTGCCGCCCCACTCCTTGTTCCCCGCGTTGAGGAACTCTTTGCCGTACCCCGTCGAACCCCTGTAGTTGACCTGAAGGGAGGCATATCCTCTATTGGCGAACCACTGCGCCTCTGGATGATAGCCCCATCCGTCGCGCACCCACGGACCACCATGCACATTGAGCACCATCGGTACGGGCCCTGAGGCTTCGCCTGGCGGCAGCGTCAGGTAGCCCTCGATCGTCAGGCCGTCGCGGGATGTGAAGGAGACGGGTTCCATCCTGGCGAGTTCGTACTCAGCGAGGTCGGGGCGGGCGTCGAAGAGGTGCTCTCCCTGCTTTGTCTTTCGGTCGTAGGCGTAGTATGAGGCGCCACCGTCGTCTTCAGTAAAGGCGACGAGCCAGTTCTCGTCCGCCCTGTCGCGGCTCGCCACGCCGAAGTCCCCGCGGCTCAAGCTATCTATCATCTCGAAATCTTCCCTGATGTCGTCATCGAGCACGACCCAATCGGTTCTTGCGCGCTCGACGGCGGCGGCCTGGGCCTCGTGGGTCTCGGGATGGGTGACGACACGTCCCACGTCGTAGCGCGGGTCATCGACGAGCGTCTCTGTGGTACCGCTTCCGAGGTCGAGCAGGACAAGGCGTGAGGCGTTGGCCCCGCGTGAGTCGATCAGGTACATCTTCTCGCCGTCCCCGGTAAAGCCGACGGGTGCGCTGGAGAGCGCATCTTCCTTGTCCCAGCCGAGGAGCTTGCGCCAGTCCACTTCTTCCGCGTCGCGCAGGAGCAGGTCGAAGCCGCCATCGGGGGTGGCCGCCATCGCGCCGCGTACCCTGAACTTCGCGTCCACGACCCAGCCGACGACGTTGCCGGGGTTCTTCGCGGCGAGTTCCAGGTCGCCTGTCGAGAGGGTGAGGCGGTAGACGTCGTGGAGCTCCGGGTTCTCCCTGTTCAGCGCGACGAGAAGCGTATCCGGGAAGCGGCGGTTGGTGTCCACGATCTGGGCCTGCACGTTATCGAAGGGGGTGAGGTCGCGGTCCTCTTTCGTGGAAGCGTCCACGGCGTGCACCCGCCAGTTCTCGTCGCCCCTCTCGTCCTGGAGGTAGACGATGTGTCTGTCGTCCTCGGCCCAAAAGTACACCCTGATGCCGCGCTTCGTGTCCCCGGTAACCGGCTCGAATTCGTCGCCGCCGATGGGGCTGCCGACAGGACCGACCCAGACGTTCAGAACGCCGTCTCTGGGGGCCAGGTAGGCGAGGCGTTCTCCGTCGGGGGAGAGGAGTGGTCTTGCCTTCTCAGGGTTACCGAAGAGGACTTCGCGAGGGATCAGGGGTACGGTGGAAGTGGCACTCATATGTTCCTCTCTCTATCTGGTCAGCGCCACGGAGTTTAGCGTGTGCCGCCCTAGAACGAAGCGCCGCGAGACATGTGAGGTAGATTATGGGCATGACGGATGAGGATCGCAGAGAGCCGCAATCGCGGTACGGCCAGCGCCGCACGGAGGACGAGCGGCTGCTGTCGGTGCCGGATCTGGCGGCCTTCACGGAGAAGGACTCGCGGCGCGTCTCGAGGATCATGGGCGAGTTCGTCGATGGGTTCGAGGAGCTCGCCGACCTAGGTCCGGGTGTGACGCTCTTCGGGTCTGCGCGCATTAGCCCGGACGACCCGATGTACACTGCGGCCGCTGAGGTGGGACGGCTCCTCGGCGAAGCGGGGTTCACCATCATCACCGGTGGAGGACCAGGGGCGATGGAGGCGGGGAACAAAGGAGCGCGGGAGGCCGGGGCGCCTTCTGTCGGGCTAAACATAGAGCTGCCTTTCGAAAGTCACGTAAATCCCTATGTGGACGTGGAGATAGATTTCCGGTACTTCTTCGTCCGCAAGGTCATGCTCGTCAAATATTCGCGGGCTTTCGTCATCTTCCCCGGCGGCTTCGGGACCATGGACGAGCTCTTCGAGGCGCTCACCCTGATCCAGACAGGCAAGATCCGTGACTTCCCCGTCGTCCTCTTCGGGTTGGATTACTGGAGAGGTCTGATCGAATGGGTGCGCTCCACGATGGTCGCGGACGGGAAAGCCTCAGACGCCGACCTCAGCCTGATGGCCCTCACTGACTCACCAGAGGAGGTGCTTGAGATCATCATGTCCTCGGCGCGCGAGCAGCGGGAGAGAGCCGATTACGAGGAAGAGGCCCGCGAGGCTACGCGCAAGGCGCTCGGAGGATAACGACGCACAAATGCGTCGGCGCTAATCTCGAAGGTCCTGTACTCCACCGGACAGCACATCGGCCATAGAGTACAGGCCAGGTTGTGAATTCGCGACGAACCGAGCGGCCCTCAGAGCGCCGTCAGCGAAGGTGCGGCGGGAGAGGGCGCGGTGTACGACCTCGACTTCTTCGCCTCCCGAGTAGAAGATGAGACGGTGCTCCCCTACGACCGCGCCGCCACGCAGGGCGTGGATCCCGATCTCACCCGGCTCGCGGGGCGCGAAACCTTCGCGCCCGTAGACAGCGACTTCATCGAGGTCCTGACCTCTTCCCTCGGCGGCTGCGCGGGCGAGGAACAGGGCTGTGCCCGAGGGCGCGTCCTTCTTGTTCCTGTGATGCGCCTCAACGACCTCGATATCGTAGCCCTCGCCGAGCTTCGCCGCGAGCTCGCGCACGACCTCGCGCAGGAGGTTTACCCCGACGCTCATGTTCGGGGCGAGGACGATGGGTACGCTGTGCGCCGCCTCCCTGACCATCTGTATCTGCTCGTCCGAGAGGCCAGTCGTCCCTATGACGTGCGGTTTGCCGTAAGAGAGGTGCCCGACGGTCGCCTCCGGGGTCGTGAACTCGATCAGTACCTCGGCAGACTCCGGCGGAG
>DASSJP010000738.1:0-5948 GCA_035691165.1 Rubrobacter sp. | reverse complement strand
GAGCATTCCTCTAGCCTGTTTCAGACAAACTCTCGAGAACGGTGGAATCCATCGGGTGCCGTTGTCGCGGCCTACTCCGTGTCGGCCAATGCGGATCAGGACAACAGGACTGCACTTCGGTGTCAGCCTGGATCCGAGGGTGTGAGGGATTTTCGGCTAGTGGTGCAAACGTGGCTGTGTGCTGCCCTTGCGTCGTGCCTCTGTGCTGCTTCCTCCACCCTTCGGTGCGCTATCAGTACGCAGCCATAAGGTGATGTGTGCCGGCTGCATCGTCTCTGTTACCACCCCAACCAGATTCTTGTTAAGCGTCTCCAGGTCCGTCTCATCCCTTAGCTTCGTGGAGAAGGCTTCTAGAGTCTTACTGGCGTCGTACTTCCTGCGGTAGAAGCGTCGGTCGATGAAGGATTGGATACGGTGCCTCAGTGGAATGAAAAGTGCGGCGATCACGAGGGTGGATGCCACGACCGCGAGGGTGGACTGCTGGCCTGTGAGCATGATGAAGAACCGCTGCAGCAGAACGATGCCGCCGAAGTAAACACCTACCAGTGTGGCCGTAAGTGTGCCGTAGACCAGCGTGCGGTTGATGAGAAGGTCAATGTCGTAGAGGCGGTATCTCAACACGGCGACGCCAACGGCAATCGGAATCCCCGCGTAACTAATCAGGACCGTGTTCTGCAGAAGCCCGAGCCACAGCGGCGCTCGTTCGCCGGCCAAGCTTTCCCGCGCGAGGACGAGTCCGCCGACCAGGGTGATCCCGTAAGCCAGGCCAACGAACAAGGCGGCCAAGGCGACCCATTTGATCTGCTGGCGCACCTCTCCACCCGAATGCCGGTAGCGCCATACGAGGCTGACCGCCGAAGCCAGGATGCATAAGGGCAGCAGGGCTATGACCCACGGCAGTACTTGCGCTACCATCGGGTGCCCCTCCAGCCCGAAAGGATTGCGCACCCTCGGGTGTCCCGGTAGGGGACCGGGGCTGATGGTCAGCGCCACGCTGGCCAAGATCATCACCGCCCCCGAGAGCCAGGCAAGCGGGCGCCACCTTCTGGAAGGCAGCTTCCCGTCGGGAAATAGAAGAATCATGTAGATACCAAGCAGCCCCACGGGGGGTATCCATATCCACTGGAGGAGCGCGTCGCTCGTCACGGGATACGGTCCGTAGCCAGGGATGGAGTCCCCAAGGAAGATGAACATCCAGAAGAGGCCGGCGGCCAGGCAGATCCATCCTATGGGGTTTTGGGGACGTCTTGAGGCGATAATGGCCCCCACCACAGGGAAGGCCAGGAAGGGCAAGAAGAGCACCAGGCCACCGAGTACGCCGCCGGTGCCCCAGTCACTTGATGTCTGCACAGCCAGAGCGTTGGACAGGGAAAGGACGGTGAGCGCAACGCTGGCCAGGTACATGGCCACGGACAGTCCGGCGAGCGACCAGGCGAGCCAGGGGGCAGCGCGGCTGTTCATCCCGCCGAATCCTCGGGCTCGCCGTGTTGTCCCTTTCGTCACAACACCACTCTACATGACCACCGCCTCTCGAACGATGCGAGGAAAGAGTAATGGGTGAACTCCCGAGAACGTCCATACATGAATTTTGGAGAGCTCCATACCGATGCGTGAGGCAGTCACCGCCAGCAGAGGCCGTTGTCGCAACCGACTGCGTGTCGGCCTGTTCCGTGTCCGGGAAAGGGTCGCGCGCCTCTACCATCCCCTACTCAGGCGAGGGGACGGCGGGTTCGTTCTCCCCGCGCATGAGGCGCCGCCGCGCCGTCTCCCTGCCCCCGACAGCCCTGACGTGCTCTGTCGCTTTGGCGAGGCCGAAGACGGGCATGTTGCCGTAGATCGCCTCGAAGTTCCCGCTCTCCACTATGTATGTCTCATGGAATATCCCAACGCTCCCGTCCCTGCCGACGGCCCGGTTGAATCGCTGCCAGGCTGGCATGTGCGGGTCGTCCGGATTTCTGGCGAAGCGCTCCAGGTCCTCGAAGGAGCGCCAGTACTGCACGATAGTGGGACCGCGCCAGTACAGGAAGAACTCGCCGCCGAGGAAGCCTTTCTCGGGGTGCTGGTAGAGTTCCTTGAGCATCGGGCCCATCGCGCGTACCGTCGGGAGCCACTTCCTGACAGCGAAGAGGTTGTTTATTCTCATCCCGATAATGAACACTACGAAAGGCTCGTCCATCCGCGCCGTGTACCTGCCGTTGACTACCTGCGCCACGCTAATCTCCTCCTGTCTACTCGAAACGGGTTGATCCAGCCATCCGCCCTGCGCGTACGCTCCACGAACGTGCGGCTTGCGCTACGCTTTCATCGCCGGTCCTCCGCCAGCGCCCCGGAGATCAGGAACCCGAGGCCAGCCACGTTTAGCGCGACGCGAAGCTTGTGCAGCCTGTCCCACCTTTTCCGCAACTCCGCGAACTCTTCCTGGTCCTTCTCCGGATCTATCTCCAGCACCCGATTATTTATCGGGACGTTGCCTATCCTGGTTGAGGCGAGCATCCCGCGAGGCACGCCGTCCCGAGGAGCGTACTCCTGAACCCCGGAGCCCCACGCGAGAATAACAGTGCCAGAACACACGAGGCGACGGTCGAGTCCATCCAGACGGGCATGATCGCTCCGAACCTCCGCGTGAGTTCCTGCTCGGCAGGGATACGCCCTGGCGGGCTCAATATCTCAAAAGAAGGGTGCACCGCAGTCCACGTACCGAACTGGTTCCCGGCAAGCATCCCAGCCAGAACGAGGCTCGCGAACCGGACCGTCCTGTACAGCATGGCTCAATCTCCTTCCGTGGTTCGTGCCCGGAGCGCCCCGTAGGCGGTGATCCCCAGCAGCGCCACGCTCATCATGAGACCCGCCAGTACCACCAGCGCGAGCATCCCGGCCACAGGAGTCTCGTAGACCATGTAGATGTCGTGTATCGGTGACTCCTGCTCGCCCGTTGGCGCGAAATGGACGGTCCCGAGGAGCGTCAATCCGACGACGGCGACGAAAAGGTGGTAGCCGGCCACGTCCCGTCCTCTGACGGTCCGGTAGATCCCAGGCAGGATGAGGGCGTAGATCAGCAGGCTGAACGTGAACGGCGTGACCTCGGCCTGAAAAGGCCACCCCGAGTGGTTGCCCCTGATAACGTGGTCAGCGTGATGTAACAGTCCGAAAACCGTCGCCGACGAAGCGAAGATGAGCAACCAGCGCCGGGAACCGTCCCAGGCGGTCTCGATCATCTTGCTCGCTCCGACGCTCACTTTGCGTCCTCGATCCGCTCGCTCCCCCATAACGCATACAGGATGGCGCCACCGCGAGCCCTGACCTCGATGTGGCCGTTCTCGGCCAGCTCTCTGAGCCTCCGGTCGGCCTCGGCCACCGTCAGCGAAGTCCTCGCCGCGGCTGATGCGGCCGAGATCTCACCGCTCTCCCGGATCGCCTCAAGCAACTCCCGCTCCTCATCCGAACTCCTGACAGGCCGCCCTTCACCCAACCCCGCCACACCACTACTCAACAGCCCGAACGCAGGGAACGCGACCCAGAAGTACGTGGTGAAGATCCACCACAGTTGGGGTACGAAAGCGACCAGAAAGACCCCCGAGAGACCGACAGGCACCAGAACCGACAGCGCTGCTACGATCCTCGCCCCAGGATCCATCTTCTCCACGTCACGCCCCAGGATGTCACGCCCGCCACCGTGCCGCCACACACCGCGCCTCATCCCATGCCCCACATAAGACCCACCGCACATCTTCAGGCTCCTTCCTGTAATCTTTATGTAAATCCTGACATATGGTACTCTACAGACAGACGAAGGATATGTCAATAGTGACATAAGAAAATTAATGGAGGAATATGACGACGCTAGGGTATGCGATCCTGGGATTACTCTCTCGGGAGGATCTCAGCGGGTACGATCTCACGCAGCGGATGAAGGGACCGGTCGGGTATTTCTGGAGTGCGAGGCACAGTCAGATCTACCCTGAGCTAGCGAGGCTCGAGGACGGCGGTTACGTGACGCACCGTGTGATCGAGCAGAAGGAGCGCCCTGACAAGAAGGTCTACGGGATCACCGATGAGGGATTGGAGGCGCTCGAGAGTTGGGTGACCCAGCCGCCGATGCCGAGGCCTATACGGGACGAGTTGACGCTGAAGACGTACTCTGTCTGGCTAGCTGATCCTGAGGAGGCCACGCGTCTCTTCCGAGAAGAGGAGCTCCGGCACGAGGAGCAACTCGCGCACTACGGGGAGATCCGGGCGTGGATGGAGCGTGAGTGGCGCGAGGATCTCACCCGTACGGACAGTCCCGAGTTTGCCAGCTACGCGACGCTCATGCGAGGCATCAGCTACGAGAGGGAGTATGCAGAGTGGTGCCGGTGGATGGCCGACTCCATCGAAGGCGGGAAAAGTCTGGAGACGAACTGATCCTGGCTGTGATCTTCCGATAGAATCCGGACGCAGTCTAGAGAGCCGGAGGATGATGGAGCTACGCAGGTACCGAGAAGGGGACATGGACGCGCTTTCGCGTCTCGGGGTGGCGGCCTTCGGGGGCAGCGTCTCCGATTGGGAGGAGTACTTCGACCCCGGGCGGAACGCGCGTCTGGACCCGGAGCAGGTCCATGTAATCGAGGAGGACGGGGAGGCAAGGGCGAGCACAACGGTGCTGCCACTGGAGTCCTTCGTGGACGGCGAGCCGTATCCGATGGGTGGCATCGCCGCGGTCATGGCCCATCCTGCCTACCGTCGGCGGGGCTACGCCGGCATATTGATGCGCGCCGTACTGCGCGACATGCGCGGGCGTGATATCCATTTGTCGCTCCTGGCGCCCTTCGCCCACGCCTTCTACAGGATCTTCGGATACGAGCTCGCCACAGAGGGCATCGAGTACAGGCTCAAACCCACCGACCTTTCCACCAGCCCCGAACAGAGCCATCTCAGGGCGTACCGCGAAGAGGACCTGCCGAAGTTGATGGCTCTACTGGAAGAGGAGGCGAGGGAGCATCCCCTGTGCGTGCGCCGGAGCGAGGGGCACTGGAAGACGACCCTGGCAGAGAAAGACAAGGAAGTCGCAGTCTACGAGCGGGACGGAGGAGTGGAGGGCTACATCCTCTACAAGATGTCGGGGTGGCGGGAAGATCGCAGCCCGCACCGTACCCTTTCGGCAAGGGAGGTCGCCGGCGCCACATCGCGGGCACGGGAGGCCATCTTCTCCTTCATGGCGGGCCTGGATCCCCAGGTCTTCGAGATACACTTGTACACCTCGCGCGGGGAGCCGCTGCACCCTTATCTCAGAAGCTCTCACGTGAACGCGAAGTTCGTACCCGACCAGATGTTGCGCCTCGTAGACGTCGAAAGCGCTCTTGGGTATCTGGACAGGAAGACCGGCTCCCCGCTCGTCCTCCAGGTCTCAGACGACGTAATACCGGAGAACGCAGGAGAGTACACCCTCGCAGAAGGCGAGGTCGTCCGTGGAGCCGAAGCTGAGGAGAGAGTCTCACTCGACGTGCGCCAGCTCGCCCAGCTTTACGCGGGATATCTCCCGGTCAGGGGTCTCGCCCGTCACGGTCTCATCGAGGCGAGCTCACAAGGAGCCCTGGAGTTACTGGAGACCCTCTTTCCCGTGGGAGACCCCACTCTGTTCGGGCCGGATCATTTTTGAGTAGGTATCAGACTACAGGCCAGAGTGCGTGACTGTCCTGCGTGAATCGAGGACCGTCTCCAACGCTGCGGTTGTAAACTGGGTATGGGAGGATAGAGATCCTCTATGCGAGGAAAAACTGACGGCTGATACCTGATGCCTAAGCCGAAGGAGGCACAATGAAACCCACGGGCACCGTAGGCTACGCGGCGATGTTCGAGCAGTTCCATCCGACCGAACTTCTGGAGTGGTGCAGGGTGGCCGAGGAGTCGGGGTTCGGCTCCGTTATGGCCTCGGACCACTTCCATCCGTGGACCCCGGATCAAGGTCAGAG
>DASSJP010000737.1:0-2970 GCA_035691165.1 Rubrobacter sp. | reverse complement strand
TACCACCTCTGCAAGGAGGCCGTCGCCTATTCCCCGGAAGGCCCCGTAACCGCGCACTACCTCGAAGACAGCCTCAAGAAGTTGCTTCAATAGATGGGACGTGCGGTCCTCGCCGGGTAGATCTCGTGTAGTCACCTCCGTGCTCTCTTCGGGCCAGTGCTAGATCCATACTAGAGAAGGCAGCTCGTTGGCCTGGATCACGCCCGCGACTATTACCTCCACCGAGTTGTTCATAGAGCCTCCGGGAGCACCCAGATGCGACGATGCAGGTAGATGGTTCCACCATTCGGGTGCGTGCCGTAGAGGCTACGGGAGAGGCTGTGGGGGCGGAGTTTATCCGACGCAACCCTGCCTACAAGGGCATTGGCTGCGCACCGACCGAAGAATACCCGTCGTACTGTTGCAGCCCATTGATACTGGCTTCGATGGCAGGATGTAGCCGAAGCTATCTATAAACATTTGCCCTTGGATTCCAATGAGATTGGAAAGGGCATGCAATACGAACGCAGCAGTAAATATACGCCATATGGCAGATGTGAATACTATTGGCTGCTCGCTAGAGTAACAGCGTTGTTCAATGCAGCAAGGTTGACTAGCGCCGCTATTTTGTAGGTGAAGCAGAGGGCTACATAACGAGAAATGCCTATAAGGAGAACATCGAAGTCCGGGCATACTTCGCCGGAGCGCCGGGGAGAGAGTCTAGAGACTCTACGCATCAGGCTGCTTGGCGGCTTCAGTGCTTCGGTGGCCACCAGAACCATAGAGGAGAGCCAGTGCCACCTCAAGATGGCTGCAGCCTTGGTGACGTTGCTGGCCTCACACCGCCGCCTTATCGTGGCTAGCTCGGAAAAGCGCATGCACAGGGGTTGGGGATGAGAAGGGAAGAGCTATGAAAGCGAGGGAAGAAGTGCTCGAGAGGGATCAGTTGCCTGGCGCCGTCCGGATAAATCGCAGGGAATTTCTGAAGATGAGTGCTACCGGCTTGGTAGGAGCGGCCGTGCTGGGGAGCGCAGGCTGCGGCCAATTGAAGCAGGGCGGACAGCAAGGCGGCGACTCGGAAGGACAGAATGCGTTCTCCTACCAGCTGGGCGCCGAGATCCCAGACATGGACCCCTCCACTACGACGGATGTCCTCTCCTTCACGTTGATCACCAACGTGATGGAGGGCCTCTACCGGATCGATGAGAACGAGAAGCCCCAGCCCGCGCAAGCCGAGGGCGTGGATATCAGCGGCGACAAGCTAACCTACACCTTCGCCTTGCGCAACGGCATAAAGTGGTCCAACGGCGAGCCCGTTACCTCCCAGGACTTCAAGTACTCTTGGCTGCGAGCCATGGACCCTGAAACGGCGGCCACGTACTCCTACATCATCGCCCCTTACATAAAGGGTGGCGCCGAGTTCAACGCGGGTGAGGGCAGCGCCAAGGATGTCGCCATAGAGACTCCTGACGACAAGACGCTAAAGGTGACGCTAGTCAACCCGGTTCCGTTCTTCCTTAGTCTTACCGCTTTTCAAACCTACTTCCCGCAAAGACAGCAGTTCGTCGAGCAGAAGGGCGAGGAGTACGCTCAGAGCGCGGACGCGCTGCTCTACAACGGGCCGTTCACGATGACCCAGCTCGATCCCGCCCACGGCGCGACCCTCACAAAGAACGAGGATTATTGGGATAAGGAGAACGTCGCCGCACAAGAGATCGATTGTAAGGTCGTCAAGGAACTCGCCACCGCGGTCAACCTCTACGAGGGCGGGGAGCTCGACGTTGCCGGCATCACCTCGGAGTATGTGGATGAGTACGATGGCACTCCGGAGTTCCACAGGATCATCGAGTGGTCCACGGTCTGGTTCGCTATGAACTTCAACAACGAGGTCTTCCAGAACGAGAACATCCGCAGGGCGATCCAACTCAGCATTGACCGAGACGCCCTGGCCAACAAGATACTCCACAACGGCTCAGTGGGCGCCGAGGGGCTCGTCCCGCCCAGGATGGCCGGACCAGGAAACCAGACCTTTCGCGAGGCGGTAGGTCCCACGGTGCCGGAGCACGACCCTCAGCGGGCCAGGGAGCTCTGGCAGCGGGGTGTAAAGGAACTAGGCCAGGAGCCGTCCCTGACGTTCTTGAGCCAGGACAACAGCGCGGCGCGGGACATCGCCACATTCCTGCAGTCTGAGCTCACCAAGAACTTGGGGGCTAATGTCGAGGTCAACTTGCAGCCCTTCGAGCGCTTTCTCGAACTCATGAACAGCAGGGAATACCAGATGTCCCCCTACGGTTGGATTGCGGACTACAACGATCCGATGACCTTCCTCGACCTCTTCGTCTCCGACAGCCCGCAAAACTATTCGAACTACCAGAACGAGCGCTACGATCAGCTGATTAACGAAGCTAAAGTCGAGCCGGATGAGCAGGTTCGCATGGGAAACCTCATCGAGGCCGAGAGGCTGCTGATCGAGGACGCGGCTGCGGTCGCGCCCATCTACCACCCAGGTTCAGTTGAAATTGTGAAGCCCTCCATCAAGAATTGGGTACAGCATCCTACCGGGACCGTAGAGTTCAAGTATGTGAGGGTAGAATGACGGCGGGACGGCAATGTCCGGAGAGGCGGCTTTCAGGCGCTGCGCGGCGGGAGCAGTTTCTATGATCCGCTGGTCCTCGCGGCCTTGAGAATTCCTCCTGACGGACATCGGGACCAACACCTGCGTCCTCCCAGGGCGGTAGGACTATCGCGAAAGTGGGTGCTAGCTCTGGCGTCAGGTCAGAGGTGCCCGGGGCAGCAGTGTGTACGGCACTCCGACACCGATTCACGGGCGTCTAATTGGAACATGCTCCAATATTGTAGGAAAATGAATGAGCAATTGCGTGGAAAGCTCTAGGGGCGAGGGATGGGATGAGAGCTTTATCCGCCTATGAAGGTGCGGCACGGTCCGAGGCAGTGCGGGTGTGGCTACTTGGCGGCTTCCGGGTCTCTGTA
>DASSJP010000736.1:0-3227 GCA_035691165.1 Rubrobacter sp. | reverse complement strand
GACAGCATCCCGAATGTCGAAGCCCCGGTCCGCCGTGGAAGAATTTTGTATTGACAGGATTCTCACGGGAGGGTAGAGTGCTAGCGTTATGGTAGTCGCGAAAGGATCTGAGGTATTGATGCACGTCAATCGCACGAACATAGGAGTTCCGGTGTTCGGGGGAGAGGTGCGTCCCGAGGTCCGCGTGGTCGCGATGAGAACTTGAGCTTCTAGCTCGACAACACTTCTCAAAAGAGGCCCCCGGACCGAGCGGACCGGGGGCCTCAAGCTTTGCTCGAAAAGCGAAGGTCTCCGACTCCGATCCCAGTGCGGACAACTTCAGGCGCGACTTAGAGACGAGAGGAGATCGAAAGAAATGTTCAACGACTGGCATTACATGGTGGTACAGGACCGGACGGCCCGCGACCAAGACTTCGCCGAAAGGAAGGCCGAACGTGCAAGGTGCGCGCGATCAGGACCCTCCCTGAGAGCAAGGGTGGCGCGCAGGCTCTTCGACCTGGCGGTAGCCGCCGAGCGCGAGGAGACCTGGCGCGTCGTGTGGGAGAGGTTGGAGGCGAAGGGGCGCCTGTAAAACGGGCGCCCCTCCGGGCTCAGTTTCAGAGGAGGTTTACAAGTATGAACGCCTTAGAGTTAAGAGGAGTAGAGAAGAGTTTCAAGAAGCGGCGGGGGGAGGTGGTGCGTGCCCTTGACTCCGTCTCGCTCTCGGTTGGGAAAGGGGAGGTCGTCGGCATCCTCGGGCCAAACGGGAGCGGGAAGAGCACGCTGGTGCGTGTGATCTCCACGCTCGTCCTGCCGGATAGCGGGCATGTCGAGGTCTTCGGGGTAGACGCCGTACGCCACCCCAAGCATGTGCAGCGCAGCATGAACAGGGTGAGCGTCGAGGCAAGTTTCTTCAAAAAGCTCTCGGCTATGGAGAACTTGCTCTACGGGGCCAAGCTCTACGGCGTCACGAGCGCCGAGGCGCGACCAAGGATAAAGGAGATCCTGGAGAATATCGGCTTCGCGCAGAAGCGGGCCACAGAGCCCATGGAGCACTTGAGCCGTGGTATGCAGCAGAAGATCGCGCTCGCCAGGGCGCTCCTCACGAGCCCTATCCTCATGCTCCTCGACGAGCCGACGACGGGCCTCGACCCCAGGAGCAAGAAGGACGTGCAGGCGTTCATCCGCAGGATACGCGACGTGCACGACTCCTCGATCCTGCTGTGTACGCACGACATGGGCGAGGCCGAGGAGCTCTGCGACCGTGTCGGCATCATGGTTGACGGGAAGATACTGGCCCTCGAAGAGCCCGATGACCTCAAACGACGCTTCGCCACGAACGGGCGGGTGCCGACGCTGGAAGAGACGTTTATGGCCGCGACAGGCTACTCCGTCGAGGAAGCCAGCGCGGAAAAGGAGTAAAGAGATGAGAGGCAACGTGAAGCCCCTCTGGCTATCCGAGATGGTGGCCGTCTGGGGCTACGTACAACGCAATTACTTTCTGACCAAGCGCTACTTCATGTGGGAGGTGGTGTGGCTCGTCTACGTGACGGTGAACGCCATGGCTATCACCTACATAGGCGCCGGCGCCGAGAGCTTCGGCGCGAAGGACGCCGAACGGTACATGACTTACCTGCTTGTCGGCGCGCTACTTTGGAACTACCTCTCGATGCTCTTCGACGTGCTCTCGGAGACGGTGAGCTGGGAGCGCTGGGAGGGTACCATCGAGTACACGTTCATGAGCCCTTCGAGCAGGGTCACGCACCTGCTCGGGATGGGCTTCTACGCCGTCGTCTACGGTATCTTGCAGACGGCCGTCACGCTCGGCGCGTGCTATCTGCTCTTCGACCTCGACCTCTCTGAGGCGAACTACTGGGGCGCCCTGCTGGTGCTCGCGGTGTGCAGCGTCTCGCTCGTCGGCTTCGGCATCGTCGCCGCGGTGCTGCCGCTACTGTCTCCCGAGAAGGGCCAGCAGGTAAGCTACATAGTCTCCTCCGTTCTGCTGCTCGTCTCGGGCGTCTACTACGAGGTGGATGTGCTCCCTGGCTGGATGCAGGCCGTCGCCACCGTCTCGCCCGTCACTTACGCCCTAAGGGGCGCACGGGACGCACTGCTCGAAGGTGCTGGGGTTACGGACCTGTGGGCCAACATCTGGCCGCTCCTGATCATGGGCGTCGTCTTCGTCCCTCTCGGGCTATTCGTATTCCACCTCGGCGAGAGCTACGCCAAGCGGACAGGCAAGCTCAAGAGGAGCGGCTGAAGGAAGTTTCAGTAAACAGGTCTCAGGCATCAGGCTTCTTGCTGGCGCCTGAGACTTTACTCCAACCCTTCGTAGATGCCCGCCGGGGAAAGCTCACATTCTGGGCAGGGAATCGGAACTCTACCTTCGTCCAGTAGATTTGCCCGACGCCAGGTGCCGTCTTCGGCGCGGAAGTGGCGCTCGACCCACTTCCGGTTTTGAGAGATGATCAGATAAGCCTCAAGTCCTGGCATACGCTTGTAGGCTGCGAGCTTCTCGCGTCGGTCTGTCGTCTCGGTGCTCGGCAACACCACGTCTACAACCAGGCAGGGGTTGTCTTCGACGAGCGGATCGGCGCCCTCGGGACCACAGGCCACCATCACGTCCGGGTAGTAGAGGATGTCTTCGGTGCGCACCTTTACGTCGCTCACGTAGACGCGGCACGAACCGCCACGCGCGGCGTCCAGCAGAAGACTGGCGATGTTAAGCGCGATCCGATTGTGCCGCTTGGTCGTGCCGACCATAGCGTGGATCGTGCCAGCCACGTACTCGTGCTTCACCGTGGCACTCTTCTCTAGCGCCAGGTACTCCTCCACGGTCAGGAGCTTGTGCGACGTGGGCTCTGCCATGCGACGAGTATAGCGCAAGGGCATGACGGGCCAGCCGCGCACAGGTAGTGGGCCTGTTCTCGACCAGTGGAGTTATCTCTAGAAGTGTCCTTGCCGGCCGACCGGCCGGCAAGGCGTCATCACGGACATCGGCTGCCCGGGTTGTTGTACTTGTCGTCCTGGCGCCAGCGGTAGAACTCGCCGCGGCTCATGGGCGGTTTGCCTGGATGGGTCGCGTCGTGGACCGTCAGGTAGCGGTCGTAGGCGTTCTCGCCGGAGATCTCCTTCAGGTACTCCCAGGCGTAGCGAAAGGGTCTTAGCAACGGACTCTCTAGCATAATCTCCTAGCGGCCGGCTCCCACGGGCTCGCGTTCGATCTCGTTGCCGTACGAGTCCAGGCG
>DASSJP010000735.1:0-4421 GCA_035691165.1 Rubrobacter sp. | reverse complement strand
AGTGGGGCGACGCCGAATGGATGGGAGAACGCGAGAGCAAGACCGCCCTCGACGCCCCGATGGCGACCTACGAGGTCCATCTTGGCTCCTGGAGAAGAAACCCCGACGGCTCGTACTACACCTACACGCAACTCGCCGAGGAGCTTGTCCCCTACGTCGCCGAGATGGGATACACCCACGTCGAGTTCCTGCCGCCTACCGAGCATCCCTTCGACGGCTCGTGGGGCTACCAGCCCCTTGGTCTCTACGCCCCGACGAGCCGGTTCGGTACGCCCGACGACTTCAAGCGCCTCGTCGACGCTTTCCACCAGGCCGGGATAGGTGTGATCATTGACTGGGTCCCGGCACACTTCCCTGAAGATCCCCACGGTCTGGGCCTCTTCGACGGTACCCACCTCTACGAGCACGCCGACCCCCGCCAGGGCCGCCACCCCGACTGGGGAACGCTGGTCTTCAACTACGGCCGCCCCGAAGTAAGCAACTACCTTCTCTGCAACGCGCTGTTCTGGATCTCCGAGTATCACGTGGACGGGCTGAGGGTAGACGCCGTCGCCTCGATGCTCTACCTCGACTACTCCAGGGAGGAGGGCGAGTGGGTCCCGAACGTGCACGGCGGCAACGAGAACCTTGAGGCCGTGGCTTTCCTGCAGCGCACGAACGAGCTCGTCTTCGGGAGGCATCCGGGCGCCACTACTCTTGCGGAAGAGTCGACCGCATGGCCCATGGTCAGCCGACCGACCTCGATGGGTGGTCTGGGGTTCGGTTACAAGTGGAACATGGGTTGGATGCACGACAGCCTTCAGTACATGTCCGAGGACCCCATCCACCGCAGGTACCACCACAATGAGATCACCTTCTCACTCGTCTACGCCTTCAACGAGAACTTCGTCCTGCCCCTCTCCCACGACGAGGTCGTGCACGGCAAGCGTTCCCTGATCGAGAAGATGCCCGGTGACGAGTGGCAGAAGTTCGCCAACCTCCGCGCCTACTACGGTTTCATGTACACCCATCCGGGCAAGCAGGTTCTCTTCATGGGCGGAGAGCTGGCCCAGCGGCGCGAGTGGAACCACGAGACCTCCCTCGACTGGCACCTGCTGGAGGAGCCGCCTCACGGAGGCGTCCAGTCCCTCGTAAAGGACCTCAACGCCATCTACTCGGCGACACCGGCTCTCTACGAGGTGGATTTCGAGCCTGCGGGGTTCGAGTGGATCGAGGGCGGGGACATGGAGAACAGCGTGGTATCCTTTCTCCGGCGTGGAAACAAGGACCTCGCGATCGTCGTCTGCAACTTCACGCCGGTCGTGCGCCAGGGCTACCGTATAGGTGTACCCGAAGCAGGCACATACGAGGAGGCCCTGAACACAGACGATACAAGCTACGGCGGAAGCGGTGTAGGAAATAGTGAAGGCATAAGAGCCGAGAAGGTCCCTGCGCACGGGCGACCGTACTCGGTCTCGCTCACGTTGCCCCCGCTGGCGACGATGATATTGAGGAAGGCTACAGGCTAGAGGGGTAAGGGCGGTTCGCGAACCGCCCCAACGACCTGAAACCTGAAGCCTAAAAGAAAGGACCCTATGCAGACACGGAGACCCATCTTTGGCTAGCGTAGCCTGGCCCGGACAACCATACCCCCTTGGCGCGACATGGGATGGGCAGGGCGTGAACTTCGCCCTGTTCTCGGAGAACTCGGAGAGGGTGGAGCTATGTCTCTTCGATCCGTCGGGAAACGAGGAGATCGAAAGGATCGAGCTGCGGGAGCGCACGGACAGGATCTGGCACTGCTACCTGCCTTACTGCCAGCTCGGACAGCTCTACGGCTACAGGGTCCACGGACCATACGACCCCGAAAACGGCCACAGGTTCAACCCGAACAAGCTCCTCCTCGACCCCTACGCCAAGGCGACCGTGGGACCTCTGGACTGGAGCTACCCGCACTTCGGGTACACCCTCGGCGCCGAAGAGGAGGACCTTGCCTTTGACGAGCGGGACAACGCCGCCGGAATGCCCAAGTGCAGGGTGGTTGACACCGCCTTCACCTGGGGTGAGGACAGGCCGCCTCGCACGCCCTGGGACGAGACCGTTATCTATGAGCTACACGTCAAGGGCTTCACCAAGAGGCACCCGAACATTCCCGAGGAATTGCGCGGCACCTACGCCGGTCTCGCGTCTGCCCCGGCCATAGAGCACCTCAAACGGCTCGGTGTCACGGCCGTCGAGCTCATGCCCGTCCACTCCTTCGTGGATGATAAACACCTCGTTGACAGAGGCCTGAAGAACTACTGGGGCTACAACTCCATAGGATTCTTCGCGCCAGACATGCGCTACTCGGCCACGGGCAGCATCAGCGAGTTCAAGACGATGGTCAAGCGGCTGCACTCGGCAGGTCTCGAAGTCATCCTCGACGTCGTCTACAACCACACCGCGGAGGGCAACCATCTGGGGCCGACGCTCTCCTTTCGCGGCATAGACAACGCCGCCTACTACAGGCTCGTTCCCGACGACCCGCGCCACTACATGGACTTCACGGGTACGGGCAACACGCTCAACATGATGCACCCGCGCGTGCTGCAGCTCATCATGGACTCCCTGAGGTACTGGATCCTCGAGATGCACGTCGACGGTTTCCGCTTCGATCTGGCCTCAGCACTGGCACGCCAGCTCTACGAGGTTGACCAGCTCTCCAGCTTCTTCACCATAATCCACCAGGACCCGGTGATCTCCCAGGCGAAGCTGATCGCCGAGCCGTGGGACGTTGGCGAGGGCGGATACCAGGTCGGCAACTTCCCGATCGGATGGGCCGAGTGGAACGGCAAGTACCGCGACGTCGTGCGCTCCTACTGGAAGGGTGACGGCGGGCTCGTTGACGAGCTTGCCTACCGTCTGACAGGCTCCAGCGACCTCTACGAGCACGGCGGACGCAGGCCCTACGCGAGCATCAACTTCGTCACGGCCCACGACGGCTTCACCCTGAGGGACCTCGTCTCCTATGATGAGAAGCACAACGAGGCCAACGGCGAGGGCAACAACGACGGCGAGAGCCACAACCTCAGCCACAACTACGGCGTCGAAGGACCGACCGACGACGTTGAGATCCGGCGCATCAGGGCCCGCCAGAGACGCAACATCATGGCGACGCTGTTGCTCTCGCAGGGGGTGCCCATGATCCTCTCCGGCGACGAGATGGGCCGTACACAGGGAGGCAACAACAACGCCTACTGCCAGGACAATGAGATCAGCTGGCTCGATTGGGAGCTCTCGACCCTGGACAGGAACTTCCTGGCCTTCGTGCGGCGTATGCTCAGGCTGCGCAAGGAACACCCAGCCTTCAGGCGCAGGCGTTTCTTCCAGGGCAGGGAGTTGAGGGGCGCCGAGGCGAAGGACATCATCTGGCTCACCCCGGCAGGCCGTGAGATGACCGACGAGGAATGGAACAGCTCCTTCGCCCGCTCACTCGGCCTCCAGATGTCGGGTTTCCTAGAAGGCGAATACGACGCCCAGGGCCGTCCCGAGGAGGACGACGACTTCCTCCTCCTCTTCAACGCCGGGGAGGAAGAGGTCAACTTCCAGATCCCACCCTTCCCCGAAGAGGCCCGCTGGGAGGTCTTCATGGACACAGCCTACTCCGCGGGCCTGAAGCCCGACGGCTTCTTCAAACCCGGCGGCGTTTATGCCTTGAAGCCCCGCTCGATGGCCGTGCTTATTAACGCCCGCCCGCGTGAGACCGTCCCGGAGGACGCGGATTGAGGCGCCACATGATGCCCTTCGGCGCCGAGACGCTGGAGAACGGAGAGACCCGCTTCGCCCTCTGGGCCCCTGCTGCAGAAACGGTAGACCTGGTCCTCGAAGGGAGTACCCTCCCGATGCATCGTAAGGAGGATGGGACTTTTGTACTCACTACCGATGCCGGAGCCGGCGCGCTCTACCTCTACCTGGTAGACGGAACTCAGGAGGTGCCTGACCCGGCCTCCCGCTACCAGCCTGACGACGTGCATGGCGCGAGCCAGGTCGTGGACCCAGCGGCCTTTGTCTGGGGAGACGAGCAATGGAAGGGACGTCCGTGGGAGGAGACTACTCTCTACGAGCTGCACGTCGGCTCCTTTACTCCGGAAGGGACGTTCGTCGGGGTCAAGGAGAAGCTCGACCACCTCGTGGACCTCGGCGTGACGGCGATAGAGTTGATGCCGTTATCCGAGTTCCCTGGGCGGCGCAACTGGGGCTACGACGGTGTGCTGCCTTTCGCCCCCGAGAGCGCCTACGGGACACCAGAGGATCTGAAGTCTCTAGTACAGACCGCGCATGAGAAGGGCCTCATGGTCTTTCTGGACGTCGTCTACAACCACTTCGGACCCGAGGGAAACTACCTATCGCTCTATGCCCCGCAGTTCTTCACGGACCGCTACGACACCCCGTGGGGGGCGGCG
>DASSJP010000734.1:0-3850 GCA_035691165.1 Rubrobacter sp. | reverse complement strand
ACCTCGCGGCGATGGTCGCCTCCACCCGCGAGTCGGTTACCAAGGTTCTCAACGAGATGCGCAATCGAGGTGTGATCGAAGTAGAATCTGGTCGCATCACCCTGAAGGAGATGCAAGCCCTCACAAAACTCAGCCGCCCATGAAATGGCATTTCAGCACACCGCTTCGCTGCTTGTCAGCAAAGGCGTGGATAAAGTACCTGCCGTTCGAGAGGGGAAGTTCCTACGCGAAGATCCGCCTCGTGAGAGTGGGCGACGCCGTTTGAGGAATAGTTGAAGGCCCGAAGGGTGCTGAAATGCTGACAAGCCGCAATGCGGTGTGCTGACTGGCTGAAATGCTGACACGCTTTTGTCATAGTACGCTGGTTGCGCTGGCGAAGTTGAAAGGTGCCTGGCTTGCTCGAGCTTATCGAAGCGGTCATCCTCGGGGTTGTGCAGGGCCTCACGGAGTTCCTTCCTGTCTCCAGCTCGGGGCATCTTCTGCTCGCGCAGTATTTCCTCGGGCTCGACCAGAACCGCTTCGGGCTCTCCTTCGATGTGGCTTTGCACATGGGCACTCTCGTCGCGGTCGTCTCTTATTTTTGGCGGGATCTCATACGAATGGCTTTCGCTTTCTTCCGGTCTTTCGGGCGGCACAGGGACCTCGCCAACGACCCTGACCAGCGGCTCGCTTACCTCGTGATCGCATCAACTATCCCTGCGGCCCTGATCGGCTTTTTCTTCGAGGACTTCTTCGATACCACGGTGCGCTCTCCCTGGGTGGTGGTCGTCAATTTCGTTGTGGTAGGCATCCTGTTCCTCGTCGCGGAAGCCGCGAGCAGCCGTAGCCGGCGGGCTTCCAAGCTCAAGTTCGGCGAGGCCATAGGAATCGGGCTCGCCCAGGCGATGGCGCTCGTTCCCGGTGTCTCGCGTTCGGGGGCCACGATCACGCTCGGGCTCTTCCTGGGGCTGAGGCGCGAGGAGGCGGCCCGGTTCTCGTTCCTGATGAGCGTCCCGATCATCGCCGGCGCAGGCGGCCTGAAGCTGGGAGAAGTAATCGCCGGCGGCATGGGTGCGCACGAACTCCTGCTGTTCGTCGCTGGCTTCCTGACCTCGGCGTTCGTGGGGTATTTCACGATACGCTTCCTGCTCAACTACCTGACGCGGCATTCCTTGCGCGCCTTCGCTTACTATCGCTTCGCCGTGGCAGCCGTCGTGGCCCTGGCGCTTATCGTCTTCTAAGCAGCATGCCTTTGACAGCCGAGGGCAATCTCTGGTACTTTGGTCGGATCATGCACCATGCGGTCGAGGCATTGCGGCGATTTACCGGGGAGGGGCGCCCCCGTTCCTGACGCGCGACCGCGCTCCTCCTAATACGCGTCCCGACAATTTTTCGACAGGAGACCGCACACGTCATGACTTATTCCAACTTACCGGACAGAGAAGACAGGCGCTCGGAAGTCCGTATCGCCGAGGGAACTCCGGGCGAGATGGAGACGCTCCGCGAGGGGATAGACTCGGTGGACGAGGAGATAGTGCGTCTGCTCGACAGGCGTGCCTGGCTGGCGCGGAGGATAGGAGAGATCAAACACGAGAACGGGCTTGCTGCATACGCGCCTGCACGGGAGCGCGCGGTCCTCGACCGCGTCGCAGCTTTGAGCGAGGGAGAGTTCCCAAGGCGCGGACTCGAGGCCGTCTTCCGTGAGATCATCTCCTCCTCCATCTCACTCGAGGCACGATTGAAGGTCGCGTACCTGGGGCCGGAGGCGACGTTCACCCACGAGGCCGCCCTGCGTTCGTTCGGTTCGAGCATCGAGCTCGAGCCCCAGACGACGGTCGCCGAGGTCTTCGCCAGGGTCGAGCGTGGGGAGGTCGAGCATGGGGTGGTGCCTGTCGAGAACTCGATGGAGGGTGCCGTGACACACACCCTGGACGAGCTGATGAACAGCCCCTTGAAGATCTGCGGCGAGGTATATCTGCCCGTCTCTCAGAACTTGATCTCCGCTGAACCTTCAACGGAGAGCGTGAACCTCGTGTGCTCGCATCCGATGGCCCTGGCCCAGGCTGGAAGCTGGCTCAGGCGCGAGCTCCCGGGGGCACGCCTCGAGGAGGTTGACTCGACAGCAGAGGCGGCCCGACGCGCCGCCGTGGAACCGGGTGTGGCCGCGGTCGGGAGCATACTGGCGGCTGGCGCCCACGGTCTGACGGTCCTGGCACGCAACATCCAGGACGCCCGCGCGAACACGACACGCTTTATCGTGCTCGGGCGCGAGTGGGCCGCGAGGACGGGCAAGGACAAGACGAGCGTCGTATTCTCGGTCAAGGATCGCCCCGGTGTGCTCAAGGACGCGCTCTCCGCGTTCGCGGACGAGGGGATCAACCTGACCCGCATCGAGAGCCGCCCGAGCCGTAAGCGGGCCTGGACCTACGTGTTCTTCGCCGACTTCCTCGGCCACCCCGAGGAGGAGAGGGTGAAGCGCGCCCTGGAAGCGCTCGAGGAGCACTGCCCCTACGTCAGTCTGGTCGGGGCATATCCCGAAGTCTCGCCCGATTTCGCCTGAAATCCCGTGGACTTCAAGGCCGCCGCGCATATGGTCCTCGAGGAGGTCGGCCATCCGCTTCACTACACGGACATCACGGAGATCGCGCTGGAATCAGGGTACCTGCAAAGCGCGGGCAGGACGCCCCAGAATACGATGCGGGCGAGGCTCTCGGTGGACGTACGCGACAACCCTGCCACGCTCTTCGTCCAGACCGCGCCCGGCGTCTACGGCCTGAAGGGAGCGTTTTGATGTACCGGGAGATGCTATATTGCGGGGAATAATTCTTGCCATCACCGAGGAGAAACCATGGTCGAGTTAGCAGAAAAGGTGAGCGAGGCGGCCTGGAAGATCAGGAACCTCAAAGACTACGACGCGCGGCTCGAGAAGGCGGCGCGCAGGTTCGACGAGATCTTCAGGGAGCGTGCGGAGCCTGCGCTAGTAGTCTACGAGACCGCCCTGATGAAGAGCGGACGCAGCGAGGATGAGATCAGGGGCATGGTGCGAGACTTCCGCGAGACCTTCGAGGACGAGGAGGAGCCGCTGACCATCCCGCATGCGAGCGGGATCATGAACGTCGAGGGCGACGACTGGTTTTTCGGTGACGGAAACTTGCGCGTCCTGACGGGCAGGCTACTCGGCCAGTTTCAGCACAGGGTGGCCCAGTACAACTACGTGGACGAGCGCGAGGTCTTGAGACGCTGGGCCGATGGTTACGACACGCGCCTCTTCGTCAGGCGGCGCATCCACGAGACGGAGCCCGTGGTCGGCGTGGTCGGGGGCCTTGACCTCATGCTCTTCCAGTACCTGCGCGTGGCCGCGGGCGGGAATACCCTCGTCCCTACCGAGAACGTCTCCAGGGCGCTCGGTGCCCTCGGCTACGAGGGGGACGCCTACGAGATCCTCGCCGGCGCGGAGAGCCTCGCCCTGCACCTTGAGCTTCCCGCCCCCATTGTGGGGGAGATGCTCGAGGACCTCGGCCGTGAAGGCTTCGCCGACTACCCCGAACCACCGCGCGAGACGGCGGAGTCCTCCTTCGAAGAGACCGGCGAAGATGGTGTCCCATCGGAGGGCGGTGCCGTGCATGGTGGAGCGGCGGCCGAGGAGAATCAGCAGGAGCCGAGTCCCGAAGACAGGAGCGCCCGCAGCACTGCCGGCGGGTACCCTCGCAAGGGCGAAGAGCCCTCCAGGGTGCAGGACCCGCAGGCCGGAGACGCTCCTGGCGTCGGGGAGGAGAGTGGTAAGAAGAAGCAACCTGCCCCGCCCGAAGGTGGACGGGGAGACTCCTCTGGAACTGAAGACGGGGAAGAGACCTGACAGGGCTGCCCGCAA
>DASSJP010000733.1:0-3870 GCA_035691165.1 Rubrobacter sp. | reverse complement strand
GTAGCCAAGCGCCTGGAACGCCTTGCGTTTGTTGCGGTCGCGCAAGGCACAGCGCTCCTTCCGATATTACCGCGCGCTCACGGTTTGGAAGCGCCCGCCTGTGCGGTACACGCTCGCTCATCCCCAGAGAAGCGTGTACCGACCGGCCCGCTTACACGCTTTCCTTGAGCATCTGGCGCAGCACGGTGTGCAGGATGCCGCCGTTACGGAGGTATTCGACCTCGACAGGTGAGTCCACGCGCGCCTTGACGCTGACCTCCTTCGTCTCCCCGTCGTCGCCCGTAGCCCTCACGGTCAACTCCTTACCAGGCTCCAGGTCGGCGAGGCCTGAGATGTCGAAGGACTCGTGGCCGCTCAGGCCGAGGGACTCTGCGTTCTCGCCTTCGGCGTACTGGAGCGGGAGGACGCCCATCCCGATCAGGTTGGAGCGGTGGATGCGCTCGAAGCTCTCGGCGATGACGGCCTTTATCCCGAGGAGGAAAGAACCCTTCGCAGCCCAGTCACGCGACGAGCCTGAGCCGTACTCCTTGCCTGCCAGGACGACGAGCGGAACGCCCTCGTCGGCGTACTGGAGCGAGGCCTCGTAGATCGTGGTCTCCTCGCCGTCAGGGAGGTGGACGGTGTATCCGCCCTCCTTTTCGACGAGCTGGTTACGGAGCCTGATGTTGCCGAAGGTGCCGCGCACCATTACCTCGTGGTTGCCGCGGCGGGAGCCGTAGGAGTTGAAGTTGCGCGGGTCCACGCCCTTCTCGATCAGGAACTGCCCTGCCGGCATCTTCGATGGGATGGCGCCGGCGGGCGAGATGTGGTCCGTGGTCACGGAGTCGCCGACCTTCACGAGGACGCGCGCCCCCTCGATGTCCTTCAGGTCCTCCGCCTCGGGTCCCATGGCCTTGAAGAAGGTCGGTTCCTGGATGTAGGTCGAGTCGGGGTCCCACTCGTAGAGGTCGCCCGAGGGCACCTCCACGTCGTTCCACTGCTCGTTGCCGGTGTATACGTCGGCGTACTGCTCCCTGTAGATCTCAGGGTCGAGGGCGTTTTCGATCTCCCTTGCGACCTCTTCCTGCGAAGGCCAGATGTCCTTGAGGTAAACGGGGTTGCCCTCTTTGTCCTCGCCTATAGAGTCTCTAGAAAGGTCTATGTCAACAGTGCCAGCGAGGGCGTAGGCGACGACGAGCGGCGGGGAGGCGAGATAGTTCGCGCGGACATCGGGGTTGATACGCCCCTCGAAGTTACGGTTGCCAGAGAGGACGGCTGCGACGACGAGGTCATTCTCCTCGACGGCTGCGGAGATCTCCTCCGCCAGAGGGCCGGAGTTCCCTATACACGTAGTACACCCGTACCCGACAACGTCGAACCTGAGCCGCTCCAGCGGGTCGAGAAGGCCCGAAGTCTGCAGGTACTCGGTGACGACCTTTGAGCCGGGCGCGAGGCTGGTCTTTACGTGCGGCGCGACGGTTAGACCCTTCTCAACCGCCTTCTTCGCCAGCAGACCTGCGCCCATCATCACAGACGGGTTCGAAGTGTTCGTGCAGCTCGTTATGGCTGCGATGACGGCCGAACCATGCTTGAGGTGAAGCTCCTCTCCGTCCACGGTGACGGTGACGGAACCATCGGGCTCGGCCTCGGGCTTGCTGCTCTCGGGCTCGCCACCCGAGGTGGGATCTCCCCCTCCCTCGTTGGTCGCGTCAGCCGATCTCGAAGGCGTGTCGCTTGCGGGGATCGACTCTGTGTCGTCGGCGATGTGAATGTCCGGGTTCGGGGGGTCGCTCGCGGGGAAGGACTCCTCGTCAGCCTCATCGTAGGCATCGGCGTGCTTGCCGTTCCTGAGGAGCGGGTGGTCAGGGTCAACCATTTCGGCGAGCGCCTGGCGGAAGGAAGGCTGCATGTCATCGAGGGCGACCCTGTCCTGCGGGCGGCGCGGCCCGGCAAGACTCGCCTCGACAGATGTCAGATCCAGGTCAATCGTCTCCGAGAAGCGCGGCTCGGGCGTCTCGTCCGTGCGCCAGAGCCCCTGCTCCCTGCTGTACGCCTCGACCAGCTCCACCAGTTCCTCGTCGCGGCCCGTGCCGCGCAGGTAGCGGAGCGTCTCGGTATCCACGGGGAAGAACGTGCATGTCGCCCCGAACTCGGGGGACATGTTCGCTATCGTGGCGCGGTCCGGGAGCGAGAGCTTGGACAATCCCTCGCCGTAGAACTCCACGAACTTGCCAACGACGCCGTGCGAGCGGAGCATCTGCGTGACGGTGAGGACGAGGTCAGTTGCCGTGACTCCTTCCTGGAGTGCGCCGGTCAGCTTGAAGCCGATGACCTCGGGGACGAGCATGTAGTAAGGCTGGCCGAGGGTGACGGCTTCGGCCTCGATGCCGCCGACGCCCCAGCCGAGGACGCCGAGGCCGTTGATCATGGTGGTGTGGCTGTCGGTCCCGACCAGCGTGTCGGGCATCGCCACTCCGTCCTTCAAGATCACACCCTTCGCCAGGTACTCCAGGTTGACCTGGTGGACAATGCCGGTCGCCGGCGGGACGACGGAGAAGTTGTTGAAGGCCTGCTGGCCCCACTTCAGGAACTCGTAGCGCTCGTGGTTGCGCTCGAACTCGCGCTCTGCGTTGAACTGGAGGGCGGCGGCGGAACCGAAGGCATCGACCTGGACCGAGTGGTCTATGACCAGGTCCGTAGGCACCAGAGGGTTGATCCTGCCAGGGTCCCCCCCGACGTTCTGCATCGCGCTCCGCATGGCCGCGAGGTCCACTATGGCCGGAACGCCCGTGAAGTCCTGCATGATCACCCTGGCCGGCAGATAGGCAAGCTCCCCGCCGATAGACTCCGGCCAGTCGGCCAGCGCCTCGACGTCCTCTTTGGAGACGAACTTCCCACCGGCGTTTCGTAGCAGTGACTCAAGCATCACCCGGATGGAGAACGGCAGCGAGAACACGTCTCCGTCCACCCTCTCGTCCAGTGTTTTGAGACTATAGAGTTCTACGTCACCAGAGCCGGTGTGCAGCGTCGTGCGCGCGCCGAAGGGATCATTTGCCATACTCGCAACCTCTTCTCTGAAACTCGCATGCGTAATCTTCGTTGATTATAGATGATCGGAGTGCGTTTACCGGCTCTCAGGTAGCCGTCTAGCAGCATCAGGTCCTCTGCCCTATGGTTTATGACCACGCTTCCCAAACTTCGGGAACTATTCCCAATGAAATCGGGACTTCTGTCTCTAACGGTAGGAAGAGCCGTCTCGTACCGTGTCCATCAGAGGAATTAAGGAAAGTCCTCGAAAGAGGCAAAGTTGCCGAAGATGAGTAATGCGAACGAAATGGTAACAGGTGGTGAGGCTAAGTTTCTCCCCGATCTCTTATGTCGTGCTGATCGGTATTGCTACGCTGCGCGCGTTCCCGGGATGGGCCGAGTCGCCGCCCTTCTCTCATATATGTTCACAGAAGTCACGGCATAGACTGGAAGGGAAAGATCATGAACGTACCAGCTGCAGCTTCCCACCCGACACTCAGGCGCCTGGTGGCCAGTCATCCGGTGGCGACCTTCCTGGTTATGGTCTATGGCGTCAGCTCCGCAGTTGCGCTGGTACCGTTCCTGACACGACGAGACATCTTGCCTTTCGATCTGGCGCTCTACGAATCGTTCGCCCCGATCTTCGGGGTGACGTTGCCGGCCTTTATCGTGGTGGCGGCCACGGATGGTAAAGAAGGAGTTCGGGATCTGGCGCGCAGGTGTCTCAGATGGCGCGTCGGCGTCCGCTGGTACCTCTTCGCGTTCTTCAGCGTGCCTGTAGTAGTTATGTTGTGCGCAAGTGTAGTCTTCGGTCGAGCACAGCTGGACGAGCTGGTGGATAAGTGGGTCCTGCTGTTCACGGCG
>DASSJP010000732.1:0-2766 GCA_035691165.1 Rubrobacter sp. | reverse complement strand
GTTCCGTTTCACGGGGTGTTTCGTCGGCGCTCGCTTCGAGAACAGCGGCGAGCACCGTGTCCAGGTTACGGCGAGCCAGACCGCGCATGCTGTACTTGAAGGAGATCACCTCTCCCTGCTCGGTTATCCGGATACTTCCGTGCAGCGTATCCGGAGGCTGGGCCATGATCGCCTGGTAGCTCGGCCCTCCTCCTCGTCCTGCGCTGCCCCCACGACCGTGGAAGAGACGAAGGTTCACTCCGAACCTGCCGGCGACCGAGCAGAGCAGGCCCTGCGCCTTGTACAGGGTCCAGTTACTCGTGACGTAGCCCGCGTCCTTCCCTGAGTCGCTGTAACCGAGCATGATCTCCTGCAGGTCGTCGCTCTGGGAGAGTGAAGATCGGTAGAAGGGATCCTCGAGCAGGTAGCGCAGCACCTCGGGCGCACGCTGGAGGTCGTCTACCGTCTCGAAGAGCGGAGTGACCCTCAGGTAGTTCGCGGTGCACCTGCCGCTCCCGTCCACTTCCAGCAATCCGGCCCGGCGCGCCAGCAACTGCACGCTGAGGACGTCGCTCGCGTGGTGGGCCATGCTCAGTATGAACGTTTCGACCGGAGTGCCCGAGAAGTCTTCCTTTGCCCGCCGGATACGCTCGAAGGTCTCGAGAACCTTGCGTGTGTCTACCGAGAGGTTCTCGGGTTCGGGAAGCAGCAGGTCCGGGTCTGCGAGGAGCTTCCGCAGGAGTGCGGCGCGCGCCGCTTCGTCCATGTCCAGTAGGTCTTCACCCGTGGAGGCGGATACCAGCTCGGCGGCGGCAGTCACTACCGTGGAGCTCTCCTGGCGTACGTCCAGCTTAGCCAGGTGGAAGCCGAAGACCTCGGCCTGACGGATGAGATCCCGCAGAGCCCCTTCTGCGACGCGCTCCCCGCCGTTTTGCAGCAGGCTTGCGCGGATGGTGCACAGGTCGTCCACGAAGTCCGTCACGGCGGGGTAGGCTGTGGGGGAATCTGAAGCCTGGAGGGTGCGTCTCAGACGCTCGGCCATCAAGAGCAGCTTGCGGCGGTATAACTCGTTCGGGTCAACCCCGCGGTAGCGCTCGACCATTTCTGGCATGAGTTCCTCGTCCCGCCCGACCGAGCGGCGCAGTTCGTCTGTGACGGGGATCATCCTCGCAGACTGGCTCATATGGTCCGTGAGCCACTGTACGGAGGCAAGGTGGCGCTTCAGTATTGCCTCGCGATGAAGACCGAGCGCGGCGGTTATCATCTCTGGCTCGACAAACGGGTTGCCGTCCTGGTCGCCGCCGACCCACGAGCCGAACTCGAGGACGCGGCCCAGTCCCGGAGTATCCTCAGGGAACTGCCGAGATAGCTCGTCCTCGAACTCCCGATACGCTTCGAGGGTGGCGGAGATCAAAGGGTTCTCGAAGAAGAGCAGCGTCCGCTCTATCTCCTGGTTGACCTCGGGACGGCGGACCCTCAGCTCGTCGGTCTGCCACAGTACGGTGATCTCCTCGGCAAGATCCTCCTCCAGGTGCCTGTGCTCTTTCCAGGTGAGCGCCGGCGACTCCATCGTCTCGAGCATCTCCCCGATCCTCACGTGCTTGCGCCTGATGCTCCGCCGCATGGCTTCCGTCGGATGGGCGGTCAGAACGAGACCCACCGACATGCTGTCCAGCACGCTCCGCAGCGCTTGTTGCCCGAGACCTTCTTTCTTGAGCCGCGCGAGCGCGCTCGCCAGGGAGGCGCGTTGCGGAGGGTTGTCTGGTGACGACTCGTACTGCCGTCTGCGCCGGACCCTGTGGTAGCGCTCCGCGATGTTCACCAGTTGAAAATACACCGAGAACGCCCGCACGATTCGCCGCAGCTCCTCGACGCTCATGGCGTCTATTCGTCGTCTGAGCCGTTTGTCGAGTTCGTGGTCGTAGTCGAAGCGCAGACGCTTGCACAGTAGCCGCAGCTCCTCCTCCGCCTCGAAGAGGTCCTTGCCCTCCTGTTCGATGAGGATCCGACCGAGCACCCGCCCGAGAAGGTTGATATCCCTGCGCAGCGGCTCGTCCTTGGGCTCGAAGCCGATCCCCGGCGGCAGGTCCGCATACCCCGCCTCTGGCACCACCTTGGATCTATCGCGGATATCCACGCCAGGTAGAGTACCATTACCCCTGGTCCGAACCACGGCGGAACGCAAATATTTGGACATCGGTACAACGGAGGACCGGGATTGAGGATCTCAGACCGCAGCATCGAGGAGGTCAGGGAGGCGGCAAACATCGTCGAGGTAACCTCCGAGTTCACCGCCCTCAAGCGCCAGGGAGCCCGCTTCGCCGGCCTCTGCCCCTACCCTGACCACCAGGAGAAAACTCCTTCCTTCAGCGTATCCCCGGATCGTGGCTTCTACTACTGTTTTGGGTGTCAACGCGGCGGCGACACCATTAAGCTTGTAATGGACCTGAAGTCCTTCGACTTCGCCGAGGCCGTCTCCTACCTGGCCGAACGCTCAGGCATAGACTTGCAGTTCGAGGGTGGGGGAGACCAGGATGCAGCCAGGAAACGTACCCTCCGCCGGCGCGCGATCCACAAGGCGCTCGCCGCCGCGACCGTCTACTATCATAAGTATCTCCTCACGTCCCAGTCACAAGAAGCAGTACAGGCCCGCCGTTACTTGGAAAAGCGTCACATAGAGCGTTCTACTATAGAAGAATTCCGGTTAGGGTATGCGCCGCCGCGGGGTACATCGGGGTTTCTGGCTGCGGCGAGGAGGTTGGATCTCGACAGGAGCACCCTCGATGT
>DASSJP010000731.1:0-7856 GCA_035691165.1 Rubrobacter sp. | reverse complement strand
CGATACGAATGTGGTGTGCGGGTCTAGTCTTGTCGCAGCCGGAAGTGAAACCATGCCCAAGGACCCGGAATGTCTCTCTGGCGGCGGCCCTCGCAGGCCTGGCTTCGAGAGATGGGGAGGGGCAATCAGCGGCTTCGCCCCCTGACATCGGCATCCCTGATGACCTAGACGCGCCTTTCGTCGAAGAAGCTTGTGGACCGCTCGCGACGGATGATCCCGCCTCCTCCGTCCCGCCGCTCTGGGGTCTTGCAGCGGAACCTCCGGCGTCAGCCTGCTGCCCTGGGTTCGGGGTCTCTTCTGCGACGAAGAGATCGGAGAGCGTGCCGCGCACCGCCGGGGAGAATACCGCGACGGCGATCAAGACCAGCGCGGCGGCGGGCACGGCCCACCTCGGTGAAAGGAAGGAAGGCCAGAATCCGCCCCGGCGCGCCTGCTGGCCGGCATCTTCCTCGTCGATCCGGCGTCGGACCGTGCTGGCGACGTCAGGTGTCGGAGGGTATTCGATCCTGGCGCCGAAGTCTCTCAGGTCGCGCTCGATCTCTCCGTCGGAGAAACGTCCGTTATCCGGCATCTTCCTCCTTCCCCATGACTTCACGCAGCCTGACCAGCGCCCGTGAGAGCCTGGACTTGACAGTGCCGCGCGCGCAGCCCAGGGTGGCCGCCGTCTCCGCCTCCGAGAGCTCGAGGAAGTAGCGGCAGGAGATCACCAACCTGTCACCCTCGCTCAACTCGCCCAGACTCGACAGCAGCTCCTTCCTCCGCTCCGAAGCCACGACCGCCGCCTCCGGCGAAACGGCGACGGACGATCCTTCCTGCGCCGCCCGCAGCGTGAGGTTCGCCCGCCGCCCCGCCGACCTGCGGCGGTTCCTGGCCTCGTTGGCGACGATCGCGAGCAGCCAGGGCCGAAAGGAGGCGCCGGGCCGGAAGCGCCCGAGGGCGCGGTACGCCTTGACGAAGGCCTCCTGGGTAGCATCCTCAGCGTCCTGGGCGTCGCCAGTTATCAGGTAGGCTGTGCGGAACGCCACCGCCTGATGCATGCGCACAAGCCTCTCGTAAGCGGCGGTATCTCCGTCTATGGCCCGCTCGGCGAGCTTTACGTCCTCCAAGGCGGCGGCCGGCCCTCCCGTTAACGCAGCTTCCTATCCCTATTACACCACCGCCGTCACACGGGTTCCCTACAAAGTGGCCGCGTCTTCGAGGATCTCGTCCGCGTGGGTCTCGGGCGAGACCTCCGGGTAGACCTTCGAGATCCTGCCTTCAGGATCTAGCAGGAACGTGACGCGGTTCGTCCGCTTCCGGTTCTCGCGCAGCACCCCAAGAGCCTCCGAGGCGCGTCCTCCCTCGTCCGTCAAGAGCGGGAAGTTGAGGTTGTACTTCTCGCGGAACGCGCGGTGCGATTCGGGGGAGTCGAGGGAGACGCCGTAGACCTGTATCTCCGCCCGCGCGTAGTCGTCCATGCGGTCGCGGAAGGCGCAGGCTTCCTTCGTGCATCCGGGGGTGTCGTCCGCGGGATAGAAGTAAAGGACGGTCTTCTGGCCCGTGAGGTCTTGTGTACCGATATGTTCCCCGCTCTCGGTCGTGAGATCGAGGTCCGGCAGGGACTGGCCCTGCTGCGGCAGATTCGCCATGGAAGCTCCTCCTTCTTAAGGTCCGACTGCAAGTCTACGACGTTTTCCGGCGCGGGTGGTTCGACGATGCGTGCGGGGGCGGAATCGTCCGTTTGGATCGGTGCGCGGGTATGCTATACCGTGGTCCGGTTGCTACCCTGTGGGCCGGGGCTGCCGGTCTTCGGCGTAGTATCTGTCCATGAGGGGTGCCGTTATGCCCTCGACTACCTCTACCTGCTCGGGGGTCAGGTCCTCAGCCCACCCGCCCGGGCTGCCTTTCCGGTAGAACTTGCCCGAGCCCTTCTTCCTGTCGGGGATGTTCTCCCAGGCGTGTTTCTCCACGACACGGGCCAGGTCTCGCTCTTCGACGGGTATCTCCAGGCTCGCGTAGATGCGGCGCATGGTCTTAAGGGGTTCCGCTCTCAGGTCCTCGTAGCGGACGAGGACCTTGCGTCCTGAGTGGGCATCGTAGGCCTGTTGGGCAAGGTCTATTAGTTGAACGTATCTCCTGGCCTGGCTCTTAACGAAGGCGTCGGGTCTTGTGTCGGCAGAGGTGTTCTTCTTCTCCTGGCCGCGTCGCTTCTGTGCTTCCTCGGCCCAGCTTCCCTCTCTCGCGGCGTCCATCTTCGAGGAGATCACATCCCTCGGGTCACGGACGAGCAGGATCATACGGCTCTCAGGGAGGGCTTCAGTGAGCAGGGGCGCCCCGAGGGTGCCGTGTGGCTCTTTGATCACCAGGTATCCCCTGTCGATTAGACCGGGAAACCTGGTGCTCGCCGAGTCCAGGACGAAACGGCGGACAGGGCCGAGCCAGAGATCTCTGTCTCCACCGAGGACGAAGTGATCGTCATCGTGCCTCGCCCTAGCGCGTTCGTAGTAGAGGTGGCCGAAGAGATACCCTACCAGAGGCTCGTGCCACCATTCGTGGTCCTCGAGGTCGGCCATCATGGCCCCGAGCCAGGTGCTTCCGGTCCGGGCGGAGCCGAAGATCCAGACGAGGTTCTCGGGGTCTATTCCGCCCGTCTCACCATCGATTGGACGACGGTACCTCCTGAGATTGTGGACCCGGCGCGAGATACGTCGCCTGGTTTTCGAGAGACTTCCCTTTAGACTGCGGGCGAGATCTGAAGCACTACGACTGGGCATCGGACATAGAACCTTTCTGAAGAACCTCCTTAAGGTTAGGGAAACCGCCTCCTCCTGTAAAGCGGGTCTAGGAGGGGCTGGTGTGGCGTCCGACGATCTCAAGCGCGTCGAGGTCAGGGTCGAGCTGGCGGGTGATGCCGTCGAGCAGACCTATGGCGCGCCCGACGAGCAGCAGTTTCGGCGGTATGTCCCCGACGCTCGCGCCGAGCTTGAGGCCGAAGCCCCCCAGATCCGTCTCCTGCCGCTCGCCGCCGAGCAGCACCCCGACCAGCTTGAGCAGGGTATCGAGGTCTGTGTTCTCGTCTATCGGCAGCCCCGTCTCGCCGAGTGACGCCGTGACCCCTTCCAGATCACCACCCCCCAGCGCAGAGACGAGCTTTCCGAGCGCCGCGACGAAGGAGGGCTCCAGGCCCAGGGTGAGACCGTGATCGAGGAGGACGAGACGCGGGCGTCCCTGCTGAACGAGGAGGTTGCCAGGGTGCGGGTCGGCATGCAGTACGCCGTGCGTAAACATCTGTTCCGCGTACACGTCGTTGAGCAGCCCTGCAACCTCGCCGGGGTCTATGCCGGCCCTTTTCATGGCATCTACGTCTGTGATCTTCACGCCCTCCACGTACTCCATGACGAGCAGGCGCTCTGTCGTCAACTCCCCGATCACCTCGGGAACGACCACGTCGTCCCTGTCTGCGAGCACCCTCCGCAGATCTGCGATCGCTCCGGCCTCCCTTACGAAGTCAAGCTCCAGGGGCAGTGTCCATCTCAGGTAGTCAGCGATCGGCTGCAACCGGATGCCAGGCTCCAGCCTCGCGACCGCCTCGAAGATGGCCTCGAGCGCGTCGAGGTCGGCTTCGATGAGGCTTGAGATGCCAGGGTACTGGACCTTGACGGCAACCTCCCTGCCATCGCGCAACCGCGCGCGGTGAACCTGCGCGATGGAGGCCGCGGCCACGGGCTCATCCTCGAACGTAGAGAAAACATCCTCGGGCGGACGTCCCAGCTCGCCGGCCACAGCCTCCCTGATGGCCGCGTAAGGTTGCGGCGGGACACGGTCCTGGAGCGAGGAGAGGGTCGCTGTGTAGGCGGGGGGTAGGAGATCCGGCCTCGTCGAGGCGAACTGTCCCGCCTTTATGAGCACCCCTCCGAGCGTCTCAGCAGCGTCGAGAGCACGCGTCGCCCCGCGTTGGTGCTGTATCTCCCAGTCCTCATCTGCCACGAGGCTGGGATACCAGCGCGCCCGCTCTCGCAACGCGGCGTAGCCGAGATACAGGTCGGCGGCGACCGTCCCGAGAACGAGCGCCCGCGGCGAGTACGTGATGGGAGGAAAGGTGCCAGCAGGGACGCCGCGCCTCACGCGCTCTCTCGCAGCCAGCCCGGCTCCCGTCCACAGGAACCACTGCGCCCGCGAGAGGTCCACGAGACGGGCTATGGACGCAAGGTCCGGCGTTCCATTGGCGTCGAGGACGGCCTGCGTCTCTGCGGCGGAGCGTTCTGCGGCTTTCGCCAGTACCCTGTGGGCCCCGAGCATTCCGTCGTTCCACGAGCGGGCTGCATCGAGCCAGACGCGGAACGGGTCAGGTCCGCCGCGGGGACCAAAGCTCATGTCTCTCTCCTTCTCACGGCGGTTGAGTATACGCGAAGGTGACAGATATGAACTTGATCCCTGTACAAGCCATCACGCGGATTGGTTGCAAGTACGCGCTAGACTAATTCAGTAAGGGACGAATGCTTTCATTTGCCTGCGACGTGGATGACGGGGCGTCGTTCGGGATCGCGCTCGGTCTCCCTCAAGACTTCGTGGGTGACCGGGGCCGTGTCCCCCTCTCCAGACAAGACGTAGCGGAACAGGTAAACGAGAGGATTGCCCTGTGTCCAATCGAAGTAGCAGTGCGTCTCTTTGCCCGTGGTGTCGCGCAGGTGCAGCAGGAAAGCGGCGATCGCGTTCGGAACCGTCGAGCTCTCGGCGCGCAGTACCCTGTAGCCTTCCACGTCCACGCCCCTCACCTCGAGTACGTCCTTGAATTCCGAAGGATCTTCCACATCGACCTCCAGGAAGAGAACGATGTCCGACGGGATGCAGGTGTACTCGCGTTGCTCCTTCTCCTTCAGGAGATAATCTCGCGCGTCGCCCGTCTGGCGACGGTTTGCGATTATGTGGATGGTCTCTGCTGCGCTTGCTTCGTCGATAAATCCCTGTGCCATTTCGTCTATCTCTATCTTCTCCGTGCGTAGCTCGGTCGTGCGCCACACCCTTGAGACGAGGGAGGTGAGTATGATCGTAACGATGAAGAACGAGGCGATCATGATGCCGTCGGGACGCTGTATCTCGTTCGCCACGAAAGCATAGACGAAGACGAACGCGATGGCGCCGAAAGCGAAACCCGCGCGCCTTGAGCCCCGGCGCAAGGCCGAGAGCGAGACGGCGAATGCCGCCGAGGTCATCATCGCCAGGACGCCTGTGGCGTAGGCACCGGCCTGCGCGTCAACGCTCGCCCGGAAGATAATAGTAACGATTACCGAGATGGCGATGTAGACCAGCACCAGGGGCCTGATCGCCCGCCCCCACTCCGGCGCCATGCCGTAGCGGGGCAGATAACGCGGCACGATGTTCAAGAGCCCCGCCATCGCCGAAGCACCAGCGAACCAGAGTATGGCTATGGTGGAGAGATCGTAGATGGTGCCGAACACCTCGCCAAGGTGCTCGTGTGCCACGTAGGCCAGGGCGCGACCGTTGGCGCTTCCGCCGGGCTGGAACTCCCTCGCCGGTATCAGGAGGGTCGTCACGAAGCTGGTGGTGATCAGGTAGAAGCTCATGACGATCGCGGCGACGGTTAACATCTTGTGCGTGTTGCGTATGCGTCCCTGTGGACGCTGTGGATCTTCACCTTCTTCGCCACGCACGAGCGGCATCATGCTCACGCCGGTCTCGAACCCCGAGAGCCCGAGCGCGAGCCTCGGAAAAGCCAGCAGGGATACGCCCAGCATCGTCAATGGGTTGCCGTAGTTGGTGAACAGCTTGGACTGCCAATCGGAGACGTTGACGGGATGCACCACGCATTCGTAGAGCCCCACGGCAACGACGACGAGGTTCATCAGCAAGTATGCGCCCACCACGACCACCGCGATGCCGATAGCTTCCTTGAAGCCTTTGAGAAAGACCGCGCCGAGCGCCGCAAGTAGCACGAGGGTAATGAGGACACGCTGCCCTCTTAGGAACTCGGGCACCAGCGGGTTCTCCACGATATGCGCCGTGGCGTCCGCGGTGGAGAGCGTGATCGTTATCAGCCATCCTGTCGCCACAAACCCGAGGAGGATCAGCACGAAGATCTTGCCCTTCCAGAACGAGAGGAGGTTTTCGAGCATCGAGATCGACCCCTGCCCGTGCGGGCTCTCCTCGGCGACGCGCCGGTACATCGGCAAGGCCCCGAAGAGGGTCAACAACACGATGAGCAGCGTGGCTATGGGCGAGAGGACACCTGCTGCGAGCGCGGCGATGCCTGGTATGTAGCCAAGGGTGGAGAAGTAGTCAACGCCTGTCAGGCACACGACCTGCCACCACGGATGCTGTTCGGACCTTCCCTCCTTCGCCTGCGGCCCCGGTACGTCCTCGACGCGGTGTTGGAGTAACCAACGCTTGAGCCGTGCGGTGGGGTGCTCTGGCACATTTGTCGATTTGGCCGTGGCTACTCCTGTGCGGTTAGTCCTTTGTAGCCATGTAACCATCTTGGGCGTATCCTAAACTGACCCGACAGACACCTGGCATCAAGATCCTATGCCCCATCGGGCGCTCCCGACATTCTCCACGCTCGGATGGACATGAGGCAGGCCACGTTGCATAGTGACGGGTAGTCGAGATAATCTTCGGCAGGAGAGGCGTTGCGAGATACGGCAGAAAGACGCTCCGGCAAAAGGCTTCGGCGCACCATCTATCTGGTGTCTCTGGCCTTGGTGTTGGTCCTTGCGATCGTGTTCTGGTCTTGGGTGGACGCGCAGGCGCGGGCCGTCGTGGTGATCTCCTCCGTCCTCGATGCCCCTGTCCTCACGCCCGCCGTCGACGCCGCGAGCGGCGAGCCGCGTTTCGCAGACTTCCACGTCGCGGGGTACCCGTCGCTCGTCGTGAAGCCAGCGGGAGAAGGACCATGGCCCGCGATTTTCCTGGTCAACGGTACCGTGCCAGAAGGGCGGAAGCTGCCAGAAGTGCGGCGGCTGGCCGAAGGTTTCGCGCGGGCAGGGTACCTCGTTGTCGTGCCCGACCTGCCTGGACTCATGGAGGACAGGATCACTCCACAGACCGCCGACTCGGCCACGAAGGTGGCGCGTGAGATCTCCGTCATGCCTGACGTAGAAGGAGGAAAGGTGGCTATCGTCGGGGTCTCGACTGGCGCCACGCTGGCCCTCCTGGCAGCCGAGGATCCCACGCTCGAAGGGAAGATATCCGTGGTCGCCGGCGTTGCGCCGTTCTCGAATATCAAGACCGTCGTGAGCGTCGCCACCACAGGCCACTACCGACGGTCCGACGGAGAGATTGTCTCCTACAAGGCAGCCCCCTTCCTATCCTACGTCGTCGCCCGCTCGCTCGTCGCCACCCTGCCGCCGGGCGAGGACAGGCGGACGCTCTCGGCCGAGCTCGAAAGGGTGGGCCGCGAGAACCCGGATCCTCTCTCCGACCTGCGATCGCGCCAGACAGACGATCTGGGACCCGGCGCGAAGAGCGTCGTCAGGCTGCTCGCGAACCGCGACCCTGAACGCTTCGACACACTCTACGCGGCCCTGCCCGAGGATTCGCGTGACGAGCTCGAAGACCTCTCACCGCTCGCCGGAACGGAACGCATACGCGCACCCGTCGACCTCGCCACAGGCCCACACGACAAGTACTTCCCATCCTCAGAATCCTACGGACTCAAGCGTGTCGCGCCGCAGCGTCAGGTCACAGTCACAGAGGCGCTCGACCACGCCAAGCTCAACGTTTCTCCTGGAGATATTCCGGCTTTCGTGGTGTTCGACGGCTTCGTGGTCCGCGCGCTGCGAACCGCCCGCCTCGAAGACCAGTAGATCCGGAGAGAGCTTCGTAGAGAATCTTGACGAAGCAATCTGCCGGAAGATAGG
>DASSJP010000730.1:0-4095 GCA_035691165.1 Rubrobacter sp. | reverse complement strand
TCACCCTCGAAGCTGGAACCCGCTGGGCCGAGATCGACCCCCGCATAGCCCCGAGGAAGACGGAGCCCGTCCTGAACAAGCTATTCGCCTCGGCCTTCTTCGGTACGCCGCTCGGAGCCCTGCTCACCGCCGCCGGCGTGGATACACTCATCATCACGGGCGCATCCACCTCAGGCTGCGTGCGGGCGACCGCCGTAGATGCGCTTCAGTACGGGTTCCGTCCCGTAGTCCCGCGCGAGGCCGTGGGCGACCGCAACCACGACGCCCACGAAGCGAACCTCTACGACGTTGACGCCAAGTACGGGGATGTCGTCTCTGCGGAGGCCGTGCTCCATTATCTGGAGGAGGTCGGTGCCGAGTACGCCAGATGAACGGCCCAGGCTACTCGTTCGGGTAGAGCCAGAAAGAGAACAGTCGGGTCATGCGTGGCATGACGACGTACGTCATTGTCGTGACCATTATGAGGGTAAAGACGAGCGTGCGGAGGACGGTCGGGAGTCCGCCGAGTAGCGGGTGGGTGAGGGCGAAGATCGCTGTCGCCAGCGGGAACACGGCGATCCAGGTGACGACCGCCATCTTGTAGCGGGGCGGGGCGGGCTCGCCGGGCCGCGATGGCAGAGTGAACCACGTCTCCAACCCGGTGAGGACCCGCACGTTCTCCTCGTGCACGAGGGGCTGGACCTTGCGCAGCCACGCCTGACGCTCGCTCGACTTCTCCCAGCGTTTGAGGTTGCTCGCATGGTCGAACTTGAAGAGGATCTGGAACTCGTCGTCATCCGGGTCGCTGGGTCGCATGACGTTCGATCCGAGATAGCCAGGATATTCTGCCGCCGCAGCGAGTATCCCAGAGACCCACTCCTCGAACTCCTGCTCCTTTCCCGGCTTTACGCGCCGCGAAGCGATAGCAGTAACCGGTGGATCTTCGTCGGGGGTGGTACCTGTATTTCCCAGGGGATCACTCAAGAGATCTGCTCCAGATGGTTCGCCAATGTATTCATCCTATTAAAGACCACGCGTCCCTCGCCGGCCAGAGATCCCTCACAGGCACATCAGACGGCCCGTTGGCAAACCCCGAGTGACGAAGTGTCTGGAGGCAATTACCGTGGCCCGCTAGTAGAATTCCGGCGGTCCAGGCAGGGGGTTGATTTGAACGACACGGGTTCTACGCTGACGCATCTTGAAGGCGCGCTGTCGGGAGAGAGGTACTCCGCGGACGAGTTGGCTGGCCTTGACCCTGTAGACGAGCGTCCTCTACTCGCCCGCTACGACATCGAGAAGGCCTCCCGAACCCTGTCCGCCGAATCGCTGGCCGAGCGCCGTACCGGCGGCTTGTGGCGTTGGGCGGAACTCCTGCCTGTCAGGGACCGGAGGCACGTCGTCTACCTCGGGGAAGGGGATACGCCGCTCCTGGCGCAGTCACGGCTCGGGGAGGCGCTCGGCGTCCCTCGCCTCGCCACCAAGGCGGAGGGTCTGAACCCCACAGGCTCGTTCAAAGCTCGGGGGATGGCCGCAGCGGTCTCGCGCGCCGTGGAGCTAGGCGTGAGATCGCTCATCGCACCATCGGCGGGGAACGCAGCGGGTGCGCTGGCGGCTTACGGCGCGGCCGCCGGAGCAAGGGTCACGGTGCTGACGCCGGTGGATGCTACGCCGGTCAACCAGCAGGAAGTGCTCGCGATGGGGGCGCGTTTGATCCTGGTCCGCGGCCTCATCTCCGACTGCGGCAAGATCTCAGCCTCGCTCGCCGGAAAGATAGGTGCCTTTGACGTGAGCACCCTGAAAGAGCCGTACCGTGTCGAGGGCAAGAAGACGATGGGCTTCGAGATCGCGGAACAGCGCGGCTGGCGCCTGCCCGACGTGATCGTCTACCCGACGGGCGGAGGCACGGGTCTCGTCGGGATGTGGAAGGCCTTCCAAGAGCTGGAAGTACTCGGCCTCATAGGTCCCGAAAGACCCCGAATGGTGAGTGTCCAATCGGAGGGGTGCGCCCCCATCGTCAGAGCTTTCGAGGCAGGGGAACGTTTCGCGGAGCCCTGGGAAAATGCGCGCACCAGGGCGTCGGGTATCAGGGTGCCTTCAGCCGTGGGTGACTTCCTGATCCTGGCCGCTCTGAGAGAATCGGGCGGCACGGCGGTGGCCGTGAGCGAAGAGTCCATCTCCGAGATGCAAATCTACGCCGGGCGCATGGGAGCCGGATACGTAAGTCCGGAATCCGCCGCAGCCCTCGCCGCCGTCCCCGAGCTGCGCGAAAGAGGCTATGTTCAACGCGATGACGAGGTCGTCGTCTTCGACTGTGGCGTCGGACAGAAGTACCCGCCACCATCGAAGCTACCCGAGCCGCCTGTGGTTGACCCTATTGACCTGGATCTGGACGCACTGGCACGCCGTCTGAAGTAGAAGACGACAACCTGTGTGCCGGGACGCGTATGGAGTTTGTGAGGAGGGCGGATCGCCTTCCATCTATGCTCCTTTGCTTGTAGGCAAGCGTGCCATGTGTGATGATTGAAGGTACTCGCGTACGTTATTAGCGCTGCGAGAAGGGCAACCCCGCTGTGAGGCGGGTGTACGCAAAGCTCATGGACCTCTAGAAAGGTGGCCGGGCTGCCGCAGCAAACACGTTGGCTCTCCACTTTCACGGCCGCGCCTGCGGCCTTCCAGATCTCTGAAGCAGTTTCATGGGACAACGCCTTCGCAACAAAGGAGATCGCAAGGTGAGAAATACAATAAGAAACCTGTCCCGGACGGTGCGAGGCGGGCGTTCCTACGACGGTACGAGCGCGGGCCGATTTGGGTGGCTCTTCCCTGTGATCGTCGTGCTGCTTGGCGCCGTGGCGACAGCCTCCATAATTATCTACCTTCGCCACTATTCTGATGCACGGGACTCTCGACGGCTGCTCCTTGCTCGGATGGAAGCACAAGCCAACCACATAAGCGCTCTGGAAGATCAGGCCATCTCCCTAAGGGGCGTTAGTCCAGAGCTTAGAGAAGAACACCATGACACGGATGCTCGGTTGATAGGACTCTTGAACCAGTTGGTGCAGGAAAGTCCGGATAGCAGCGCAATATTGCAGGTGAAGACGGCGTTTGACGCCTACCACAGTGCCGTCGAGGAAGAGTTCCGGCTGCTCCAGGCAGGTCAAATTGACCAGGCAAAGAGCATGGACGATGAGCAGGTGGATCCTGGCTTCAACTCCCTGCAAGAGAAGGTGAGAAAGGTAGGTGCCGAGTATCGTTCGGTAGCTGACCGTGCAGATCTCCTGTCTGATGTAGGAACTATTCTGACTCTGGGTATCGCGGGCCTCGTGCTTGCACTCCTCTTTTACAGGCGCCAGAGAGCCCAGGAAGAGTTGCAGGAAGCCAAGGAGGCTGCTGAAGCGGCCAACAGGGCAAAGAGCGCTTTCCTGGCCAGCATGAGCCACGAGATTAGAACCCCCATGAACGGCGTCATTGGTATGACAGGGCTCTTGCTAGAGACCGATCTCTCTGAAGAGCAAAGAGAGTATGCGGAGACCGTGCGCGTCTCTGGCGAGAACCTGCTGACCATCATCAACGACATCCTCGATTTCTCCAAGATTGGCGCGGGCAAACTAGACCTCGAGACCATGGACTTCGATCTGCGAAACACGGTCGAGGAGGCGCTCAGCCTGCTCGCAGAGCGTGCCCAATCCAAGGGCGTCGAGCTCGTGAGCCTCATCGAGGATGATGTGCCGGGCGCCCTTAGGGGTGATCCTGGCCGCCTCACGCAGATCCTAACCAATCTTCTTGGCAACGCCATCAAGTTCACCGAGGAGGGAGAGGTGGTCCTCCGCGTCTCCCTCGCTGAGGATAAGGGCGAGGAGGAGGCGGTGGTCCGCTTCGAAGTGAGGGATACAGGCATCGGGATGACCCAAGAGCAAAGGGGGCGTCTGTTCCATGCATTTACCCAGGCCGATGTCTCCACCACCCGCCGCTACGGAGGTACGGGGCTTGGACTGGTTATCTCCAAACAACTGGTGGAGATGATGGGTGGACAGATAAGCGTGGCGAGCGAACCCGGTAAGGGGAGCATCTTCAGCTTCACCGCAGGGTTTCACAAACAGCCTGATGGAGCCCAGACTC
>DASSJP010000729.1:0-2263 GCA_035691165.1 Rubrobacter sp. | reverse complement strand
GTCTTCTTCATCAACGTCCCGCTGGCGATAGCCGTCCTGGCGATAACCCGAGCGCGTGTGCCTGAGAGCCGTGATCCCGAGGCCAGGAGGTTGGATCTTCCGGGTGCGGTGCTCGCCGCGGTGGGGCTTGGAGGTATCGTCTTCGGGCTGCTCGAGTCTTCGAGGTCGGGCCTGGCGGACCCGCGGGTCGTCGGGGCCCTGATAGTCGGCGTTGTGGCGTTGGGAGCGTTTGTGGTCGTGGAGGGACGGGGCCGCGAACCGATGATGCCTCTGTCGCTCTTCCGTTCGAGGAACTTCACAGGGGCGAACGCCTTCACGCTACTCCTGTATTTCGCCCTTGTCGGAACCATGTTCTTCTTGCCCTTCAACCTGATCTGGGTACAGGGTTACTCGGCAACCGCCGCGGGCGCGGCCATAGTACCGGCGATTCTTGTGCTGTCCCTGCTCTCCCGCTACACAGGTGGTCTCACGGACCGCTACGGCGCGAGGCTGCCGCTGGTGATCGGCCCCGCGATCGCCGCTGTCGGCTTCGCCCTGTACGTCGTGCCGGGGGTCGAAGGAGGGTCTTTCTGGACGACCTACTTCCCGGCGGCCGTGGTCCTTGGTATCGGGCTCTCGATTCTGGTTCCGGCGGTGACCACGGTGGCCCTCAACTCGGTGGATGCCAGGTACGAGGGGCTGGCCTCAGCCATCAACAACGCTTTCTCCCAGACCGCCGGGCTCCTGGCCGTGGCCGTGTTGGGCGTCATCATGTTCACCACCTTCAGCGGAAGCCTGGACGCCAGCCTGGCGGAGATGAACCTGCCGCTCGAAGCGAAGCAGCAGTTAGAGGGAGAGAAGATCCAACTCGGCGCAGCGGAAGCACCCGAGGGCCTCGACGCGGCGCAGAGGAAGAATGTGGATCTGGCCATCGACGAGGCATTCGTATCGGGCTACCGTGTGGTTATGCTGGTGGCAACGGCGATGGCGCTGGCCAGCGCTGTCAGCGCCGCGCTCTTGCTCGAGGGCAAGAAACCAGAGGGTATCGCGGAGCAGACGATCTCGGAAGAAGATGTTGCGCCCGACTCCATTGAGCCTTAACCGGGCGTGTGTCTGCTCGTTGGACCTTTACTTGGAAGGAGCTTCCAGAATGGCGGAAATGGATCTCATCGATACCCAGGAGTTGAAGGAGAAGCTCGACAAGGGGCACAGCTTCAAGGTTGTTATGACCCTGGGTGAGTGGGAATACCGCACAACACACATTCCCGGCTCACTGCGCGTCAGCACGATCGAGGAAGCACTCGAGTCGCTCGACCCCGAAGACGAGATAGTTCTTTATGATTCCGGTCCTCCATGCCCGGCGAGTCGGACGGCATGCCGTATCCTGAGGGCCCATGGGTACGAGCGTGTGCGCCTCTACGCCGGTGGGCTGGAGGAGTGGGCAGGTGCAGGCTATCCGCTTGAGGGCGAAAGCGTCTGATAACTGAATTACGGCTCCGTCCGACGATCTCTCACGGGGTTATCGATACTTCTGCAATTCGCTTTAGCTTCCGGTGACGGCGGCTTCGATCCGCAGACGACCGGGCGCCGTGGGGGCTGGATCCGGCATCACAAGGGGTGAGCTACCTGGCGTGATGCTGCCAAGCACCACCGGAGAGTCCGCTCCTGTGCAAGAAGGCACGTTCGCGGGCAGCCCGTGCATCGTGAGGAAGCCCATGAGGGAGAAGGCGTAGGCTTCCTTGCTGCCGGGCGGTATGCCCCACGCCTCGGTCGTGCGAAGCTCTACCTCGGGTGCGCCTTCTGCGAGCATGCCCATCAAGGTTGGGTTAGCCGTGCCGCCTCCAGAGGCCACAACCTCTTCTACCTGCCAGCGATCCATCTCCCTTGCTACCGTGCGCGCGGTGAGCGCGGTCAGGGTGGCGATGATGGCGTCCTCGTCCAGGGGCCCGAGCTCGTCGAGCTTGTCCAGCAAGTACGGCAGATGGAAGTGCTCTTTGCCCGTCGATTTCGGCGGGCGGGCGTCATAATAGGGGTCAGCCAGTAATCGCCCCAGTAGACGCTCATCGATGTTGCCGCGCGCCCCCCGTAGCCCGCCCTTGTCGAAATGCTCGGAACCGCCGGAGAAGTGTTGTACCGCCGCGTCGATTAACGCGTTGGCCGGGCCCGTATCGTAAGCGAGCGGTGGACGCCCCTTGGAAACGACCGTTATGTTGGCGATACCGCCCAGGTTGAGCGCGGCGCGCGTCTTCGGGCTCTCTCCCAGCAACAGGATGTCGAGGACGCT
>DASSJP010000728.1:0-6004 GCA_035691165.1 Rubrobacter sp. | reverse complement strand
CTTGATGTCGGCTTCCTTCATCGCCCTCAGAGCCGGCGAATCGAGGTCTAGCTTCTCTATCTCGACGACCCCCGAGGCGCTGGCGAAGTAAGCCACGATGGGGTCGTTGGGCGCTATCTCAAGCTCCGGCCCGGCCTCCTGGGGGAGAGTCTCCACCGCGGGCTCGGGCACTTCCACGGGCTCTCGCCCCTCGCCCCCGAAGAGGCTCTGCCAGAAACCCTGCCTGTTCTTCTCCTGTGTCGTCATCTGACCTCCTCGACTCGTATTTTAGTTGGCGAACGTCTCCCAGACGTTACGAAAAGCGTTACGAAATCTTCTTCATTAGTGATCTACGGGGTAATTCTCTCACCTCTCCCTCTCTAAGTCCTCTCCCTGTGGGCGCAGCCACAGAGACATACGGGCAGGCTGCACGGTCTCCCTCACCACCGCCACAAGATCGTCGGTGAGGTTATCAAGCTCGACCTCGGAGAACGCCTGGCAGAGGGCGGCGGTGCAGAATATCCAACCTACTGTGTTCTCCGGGCGATGAGAAACGATGAGGGCTCCGACCACCGAGAAGCTGATGACGAGCACCACGACGGTACCGTCACGTTCCTTGAAGAACTCGATCAGGTTCCTGCCGTTCAAGAGCGAGAGCAGGGGAGCACACAGGCCCACGCAAAACAGGCACAAAGACCAGGCCAACCAGGCGACTATCTTTCTACGATCCGTCAGCATCGGCGTGGATCACAACCCGACCACCAGCCTCCTTTTCTGCTTCTCCGAACGATGCCACCCCACCAACCTCACAGCATCCTCCAAATGAACTAGATCTGCGAGGTTTTCACCACACTTTCGGCACCTTACAGGACGAACGTCTGGCGAACGTTACGCAGTAGTCTCTCGAAAACCTTCTCAGAACCATGAGAAGCCTGACACCTCCGGTGCTAACCTTTGCCTGATGAGGACGAGACGTTGCGCGAGATAGCGGCCAGTTCGGTCACAGAAGCGGTACGCGACCTGTGCATCGAGGCGAACACGCGGTTGCCACGGGAGCACCTGGCCGCCCTGAGGCGTGCGCTCGGGGCAGAGGAGTCGCCGCATGGACGGGAGGTGATCGAACTCCTCCTGGAGAACGCCGAGGTCGCCCGCGAGCGGTGCATCGCGTTCTGCCAGGACACCGGATACGCGGTCTTCTTCGTCGAGATGGGGAGCGGGGTCAGGATCTCGGGCGGTGAGATCGGGGCCTCCATAGACGAGGGCGTCCGCCGCGGCTACGAGGAGGGCTACCTTAGAAAGTCCATCGTCAGAAGCCCCATAGACCGCACGAATACCGGCGACAACACCCCCGCCGTCGTCTACTACGAGCCCGTCCCGGGCGACGGCCTGAAGCTCACGATGCTCGTCAAAGGCGCAGGCTGCGACAACATGAGTGCCCTAAAGATGCTCACGCCCGCAGAGGGACTCCCCGCGATGAAGCGGTTCGTCGTCGAGACGATCGAGAGTGCAGGCCCGAACGCGAGCCCGCCGCTCACCGTCGGGGTCGGCATCGGCGGTCCCTTCGAGAAAGCGGCCCTGCTCGCCAAGAAGGCGCTCACCCGTCCGTCCGGCGAGCCTAACCCCGATCCGGAACTTGCTGCCCTCGAACGCGAGCTGCTCGAAGTGATCAACGCCACAGGCATCGGGCCTGCCGGCTACGGCGGCACGCAGACGGCGCTCGCGGTCCACGTCGAGAGCTACCCCACCCACATCGCCGCCTTCCCCGTAGCCGTCAACCTCGACTGCCACTCACACCGCACCGCCTCGATCGAGCTGTGACCCCCGAACCCATCTACCTCCATACACCTCTCGCCATAGAGGACATCGAGCCCTTGAAAACAGGAGACGTCGTGCGCCTGAACGGGGTCCTGTACACGGCCCGCGACGCGGCCCACGCCAGGATGAAAGAGGCGATAGAGGCCGGCGAACCGCTGCCCTTCGATCCCAGAGATCAGGTCGTCTACTTCACGGGCCCGGCTCCGGCGCGCCCCGGTCACGCGCTCGGACCTGCGGGCCCGACGACGGCTTCGAGGATGGACCCGTACTCGCCACTGCTGATCGAACGCGGCCTGAGGGGAATGGTAGGGAAAGGTTCGCGCTCGGAGGCTGTTCTCGACTCGATGCGCGAGCACGGTTGCGTGTACTTCGGGGCCGTCGAGGGTACGGCGGCGCTGCTCGCCGATTGCGTGAAGGAGGCCGAGGTAGTTGCCTACGAGGACCTGGGGGCTGAGGCGATCAGGCGACTAGTAGTGGAGGATTTTCCGGTGGTCGTCGTGAACGACCTCTACGATGGCGACCTGTACCGCGAAGGCAGGGAGCGTTGGCGTCGTCCAGTGGGCTGAGGCTTTAGCCGGAGGCCTCGATCCTTTTCTCGACCTTCTCGACGTACTGCTCTGGTTTGGTCTTGCGCTCCAGGCCGCGTGCGGACATGTAGCGTACCTTGCCGTAGACCTCGCGCTCGGTCCAGCCACGGTCGTGCTGGCCGAAGATCCAGGCCACGTTTGCGAAAGAGTTCGGGTTGCGGCCGTCGAGGAAGTACTTGTTGTTGAGGTAGAGCGTGGTCCTGTAGGCGTGCTCGGGGGTGTTCGACCACTCCAGGATCTTCTTCCCCCAGTACATGCGCATGTAGTTGTGCATGTAGCCCGTGTGAACCATCTCCTTCATCGCCGCATTCCAGTACTCGTCGTGCGTCTGGGCGCTCTCCAACTGCCTTCTCGTGTAGGTGTGCTCGCGCTCGTCGTCCTTGTGCTCTTCGAGCGTCTTCTTCGCCCAATTGGGGAGGCAGGAGTAAGAATCGTAGTCTGGAGTGTAGTGAACGAAGTTCATGGACAGCTCGCGGCGCACGATCAGCTCCTCGACGAAGGATTCGAGGTTTGCTTTCTTCGTTTTGGCTTTTCGGGCTTCGAGGGCGAGCCAGATCGGGGATACGTGCCCGAAGTGTAGATACTTACTCATATGCGAGACTGCGTCTGTCTGTGGCTGGTTGCGATGCCCGTCGTAGTTGGAAAAGTTGTCTTTGAGGAAGCGGCGGAACATCTTCTTCGCCTCCGAGGTTCCGCCTCTGTACAGGTGGCTGAGTGGGCCAACGCTCCTGTCGAGGTCCATACCGTCGAGGACCTTCTCGATATCGGAGAGGTCGATGCCTTCGGCCTTCATGTTCAGCGATCGCTTCTCGATCTTCGTCGGTGCGAGCCCGACGAGGAAGTCTTCGAGGTGCTCGTTGATCTTGGGCCTGAACGTCCTCGCGGCGGTCTCCCGCTTGCCTGAGGCGAGCTCGACTGGCACGACCACGTCGGACTCGACCTGCGTCACGAGGCATCCCGCCTCTCTTGCGACCTTCTCGCGCCATCTTCTCTGCAAGCGCATGTAGCCGCGGTCAGTGACGATGAGAGAAGCGTCTTTGCCTGCTTCGAAGGCGACCTCGTCAGGCGAGCCCTTGCGGACGACCATCTTGATGCCGCGCGCGTTCAGGGCTTCCTTGGCTTCCTTGAGGCCCTCCAGCATGAACGTGTAGTGGCGGAGGTTGGCCTCGGGGTAATCGTCGGTGAGGCCGAAGACTACGAGCACGCGCTGGCCGAGATCATTCGCCCGTTGCACGGCGTATTCGAGGGCGTGGTTTTGATCGGCGCGCTGGGATGACTGCATCCAGTAGAGGACATAATCATCGTCTCTCACGTCCGCTTCGTTCAGGTGCTGTACGCGCTCTTTTTGTATCTTCCGAGTCGCCATATCGTGTTTCCCTCCAGTACTCTCGCCTGGAGGCAACCTTAGTGGAACCCGGCTCTGACGTATGGATCAGAGAACACAAAACGCCCCCCACCTCGCGGCAGGGGACGTTCTTGCAGGTTCTGGGATTACTCCTGCTTGGCTTCCGGGTCGAAGCGGAGGGCGGCTGAGTTTATGCAGTAGCGCTGGCCCGTCGGGTCTGGTCCGTCGTCGAAGACGTGTCCCTGGTGCGCCCCGCAGGTCGCGCAGTGGACTTCGATGCGGCGCATGAAGAGGCTCCGGTCCTCCTCGGTCTCGACGTTTCCCTCGTCGAGCGGCGCCCAGAAGCTGGGCCATCCCGTACCCGACTCGTACTTGGTGTCGGAGCTGAAGAGCGGCGTCCCGCAGGCCACGCAGCGGTAGACTCCCTCCTCCTTGTTCTCGTAGTACTCACCACTGAAGGGACGCTCGGTGCCCTTCATCCGCGTGATGCGGTACTGCTCGGAGGTGAGCTGGTCCTGCCACTCTTCTTCTGTCTTCTGGATCTTCCTCGGTGTGTCAGTCATGCTGGAATTTTATCACGCGCTCGGAGTTCAAAGTGTGCTCTCGGAGCCGAGGATGGCCGTGACCTGGCTGGAGAGGACACCTCCGTTCCCGTGGATGAGGGCGACGTCTGCGTTCTCGACCTGTCTTTCGGCGCATTCTCCCCGGAGCTGGCGTACGGCCTCCACGATCAGGAGCAGCCCGTACATGCCAGGGTGGTTGTATGAGAGGCCGCCCCCGCTCGTGTTGACGGCAAGCTCTCCTCCGGGGGAGATCCTGCCTCCCGAGACGAAATCACCACCCTCCCCCTTCTCGCAGAATCCGAGATTCTCCAGAAACAACACCGTGTTTATGGTGAAGGCGTCGTAGAGCATCGCCACGTCGATGTCCTCCGGTCCTATGCCGGCCATCTCGTAGGCCCGCGGCCCAGACTCCGCGGCAGCCGAGACCGTGAGGTCGGGCATCTGGCTTATGTTGCGGTGCCAGTGGGCCTCACCAGCCCCAAGCAGATAGACAGGGCGCTCCTTGAGATGACGCGCCCGTTCGGCGCTCGTTACGATGGCGGCTCCCCCGCCGTCGGTCACGAGGCAGCAGTCCCTTACGCTCAAAGGCGAGGAGACCATGCGTGAGCTGAGTACGTCCTCGACGGTGAGGTCGTCGCGCATGTACGCCTTCGGATTAAGCTTCGCCCACTCTCTGGCGGCGACGGCCACCTCGGCGAGTTGCTCGCGCGTCGTGCCGTACTCGTGCATGTGTCTGGATGCGGCCAGGGCGTACATGCTCACGGGGTAGCGCGGATTGTAAGGGGCTTCGTACGGGTCGGCTTCCGAGCCCGTGACCAGGCGTCCTCCGCCGGAACGCTGGGTCGAGCCGTAGGTTATGAGGGCGACCTCGCAGAGCCCCGCGTCTATCGCGGAGGCTGCGTGGAAGAGGTGGGAGACGAACGAGGAGCCGCCCATGCTCGTCGCGTCCGAGTAGCGGGGTCTGATGCCGAGGTACTCGCCCGCGGACAGGGTCGGCATGTGATAGTAGGGCGAAGCCGAGAACAGACCGTCCACGTCGGACTTATTCAATCCGGCATCGTCGATGGCGCGGAGGGTAGCCTGCCCGATCAAATCCAGAGGCGTGAACCCGGGCCCGACCTCCCCGAGGTCCGATTCCGCGACCCCTACGACGGCGGCCTTCCCCCTGAGGCTCATCTGTCCTCCGACACGAAGACAGGGACCGGGTCATCGTCATCGCGCTCCACCCGCAACGCCACCCTCATCCCGATCTCGACTTCCTCCGTGGGCACACCATCGACGCGGCTCATCATCCTGAAGCCCTCCTCCAGATCCACGAGTACGATGTTGTAAGGGTCTGCGTCCCGACGGTACACGGCCGTCGTCGCGTAGACCGTTCCCCGGCCCGAGCTGGCCTCCCAGGCGAGATCCGCCCCTCCGCAGACAGGACAGATCACGCGCGGGTAGAAGACTGCGGCCCCGCAACCGGCACAGCGTTGGAAGCCGAGCTCTCCTGACTCAAGGTAGCGCCTGTAGACCTCGGCAGGCGGGCCGCCATCTTCCTGGTTCATCTCACCCCTCCCGTCATGGATCGAGGATAAGCATCCACGAAAGGACCAACAGGCGCAAGCCGGGCCAGGAGTTCGGGTGCAGTTTCTGGCTTCGCGGTATGAGACCTTTAGGACAGCCCTTCATCGATCCCAGGTCTCGAGCAAGGACACCGGGAAGTCGCGAAG